>CAZHHT010000026.1:0-30222 GCA_964532455.1 uncultured Anaerolineales bacterium | reverse complement strand
TCCTCTGATCCCGGTTGGTTCTCTCTCAGGTGGAAATCAGCAAAAGGTTATTGTTGGCAGAGAATTTTCCAGGCCGATAAACTTCTTGGTTGCATCGCAGCCAACCCGGGGGTTGGACGTTGGATCAATTGAATACATCCACAACCGGTTGCTTGAAAAGAGGGACGACGGCTGTGCGATTCTGCTTGTTTCAACTGAATTAGATGAAATACTAGAACTCTCAGATCGAATTGCAGTAATGTTTAATGGTGAGATCATCGCCATCGTAGATGGCAAGGATGCCAAAAAGGAACAAATAGGTCTTCTTATGGCAGGTGTAATTGAAGCCTGATCCAGTCAGATCTATATACGCAAGGAATGGATCTATGAGTGAAAAAGAGAAGAATCAAGAATCGAAAAAAGATGCCGGGAAAATTTTCCTTGAGGAAGTATCGAAAAGCCCTCTGACAGTGACAATCCTGGCTATTGTGACCGGATTACTCCTGGGTGGGCTCCTGGTTGCCGGCACAACAGAGGAAGTCTACCAGGCATTTAACATATCTTTCTGGGCAGGGATAAAAACTGCTGCCGGCGCAGCCTGGTCAACTTACAGAGCCTTGTTTATTGGGTCTGTGGGTAACCCTGGTAAAATTATCGACGCCATCAAAGGCGGAGAAGCTGCAGGAATTCGACGGGCGTTTAATCCTTTCTTTGATAGTTTAGTGGCTTCCACGCCATATATTTTCGCCGGGTTGGCAGTCGCTCTGGGATTTCGAGTCGGTTTATTCAATATCGGCGCCGAAGGACAGATCTTCATCGGAGCAGCAACAACTGTCACCGCTGCTATTTTCATAAAAGGTCTCCCGGCTATCATCCATGTCCCGATCTGTCTTCTGGCAGGATTCGCTGGAGGCGGTTTATGGGGGTTTATCCCCGGTTGGTTAAAAGCGAAAACAGGCGGTCATGAGGTAATTAACACTATCATGATGAATTACATTGCATTCCGTCTAAGTGAGTTTCTGCTGCGTGGTCCGCTGAAAAACCCAGAGGGCTTTACACCGGTAAGCGCGGAAATTCAGGATTCCGCAAAATTATTCCGGTTTTTTGACTCACCCATACGTTTCCATATTGGATTTTTTATTGCACTATTCGTTGCTTATCTGGTTTATTTATTTCTATTCAAAACCACCTGGGGATATACATTGCGGACAGTTGGAGCTAATCCACGGGCTGCCAAATATGCAGGGATGAACATCACCCGTAGTACCGTTCTGGCTATGGTCATTTCTGGCGGACTGGCTGGTCTCGCTGGAGCAAACGAAGTCCTTGGCGTAAACCACAATCTGGCAGTTGCATTTTCCTCCGGTTACGGTTTTGATGCAATTGCATTAGCATTATTGGGAAAGAACCAACCCTTGGGAGTAGTGTTATCTGCTATCCTGTTCGGGTTCTTAAGAAACGGAGCAATCCAGATGCAGATATCTGCCGGCATACCTATTGATATCATCTCGGTTCTCCAGGCATTTATCCTGGCTTTCATCGCAGCTCCTGCGATCATCAGGACAATATACCGTTTGCGAGAACCAGATCATGATATTGATGCCGTTACACTCCACGGCTGGGGAGGAAACTAACCATGACAACAAAAGCTTCCACTGTAAATAACTATCAAGAAATTTCTCCTACCCGAAGGCTGACAATGGGAATCCTCTTCCTGTTATTCGCAGGGCTGATATGGTTCCTTTTCGCGCGGACTGTTCCAGCCGGGGTTGATACAACTTTCCGGATGGTTCCCGGCGGCTCGGATCAACAAATTCCCAACTGGGTTTTTTCCAGTTTGCCCGTACTGAATATTCTGGCGGGAGTCAGCCTTTGTTTAGGCGGTTACCAGCTTGCCCGGGGATTTAAAAAACGCACCAACCTTGTTCTTGGATTAGTAAGCGGCATATTTATCTTTGCCTTTCTGATCTGGGCTACAGCAGACGGCAGCCTCAATCTGGCAGGGCTGATAAGGAGCGCGCTGGTGAAAGCTGTTCCATTGACTCTGGGAGCTCTTTCCGGCGTACTCTGTGAACGGGCCGGTGTGGTAAATATTGCCATCGAAGGCATGATGCTCACGGGCGCTTTTGTTGGTGCCCTGGTTGGTAGCCTTACTAATATCTGGATTGGACTGTTGGCTGCAATATTATCCGGAGGGTTACTGGCTGCAGTTCTTGCTGTTTTGTCCATTAAATACAAGACCGACCAGATCATCTCGGGCACGGTGATCAATATTTTTGCTACTGGTATCACTTCTTTTCTTTCAGCGAAATTCCTGCAAAAATATCAGCATCTTAATGATCCGGGAAGGTTTCCCACCATCAAGATCCCTGTGCTATCCGATATTCCAATTCTTGGTCCTATCATATTCCAGCACAATATCTTTGTTTATGCAGTATTTATCTTCCTGATTATCATTACTATCGGCTTGTATTACACCCGTTGGGGTTTAAGAACCCGCTCTGTTGGTGAACATCCCAAAGCAGCTGATACACTGGGAATCAATGTCTTCCGGACCCGCTATGTTTCAGTGATTCTGGGGGGTTTCATGGCAGGCTTTGGCGGCGCTTACTTTACCCTCGGTTCTGTGGGCAGATTTGACGAATTAATGACTGCAGGTCGCGGCTTTATTGGACTGGCGGCAATGATTTTCGGAAATTGGAATCCATTTGGTTCCTTCAGCGCCGGACTGTTGTTCGGCTTCTTTGATGCTTTGGCCTCTAAATTAGCTATCCTGAAGGTTCCAATTCCATCTGAAATTATGTTAATGTTCCCCTACATAGCAACTATGGTTATCCTTGCCGGCGTTGTTGGACGCGGTCATATGCCCGCGGCAGATGGACAGCCCTACGAAAAAGAGTAAGAAAATTGGCTTTTTTTCTTGATAAGAAGGGCGCAAACTGCGCCCTTCTTTGTGTTTTTACCGAAATGGAGATTTAATAACTGAGTGGGTAGCTGCCGAATTCTTTCACAGCGTCCACCATCGCCAGCACATTCTCAGCAGGCACATCATTCATAATCGTGTGAACAGAAGCAATCATGTAACCTCCGCCCTCCCCCAACAGATTCATGACTCTCCTAACTTCGTCTCGGACCTCATCTTTGGTACCAGAAGGCAGAATTCGTTGTGTATCTATACCTCCGCAAAAGATAATGTTTTTTCCAAAACGTTTTTTCAAATTGACCAGGTCAGCCATTTTTCCAGCTGAGGTCTGGATCGGATTTAATATGTCAATTCCCATTTCAATGAAGTCTTCAATCAACGGAACAACATCACCATCGGTGTGGAAAAATACCTTGGCATTTGTGCGTTCCTTAATAAATTGAATGTAATCCGCATGAATTGGTTTCAAGATTTCCCTGTACATATCTGGAGACATTAACAAACTTTCCTGTGTTCCAAGGTCATCACCGATTTTAATCATATCCACATTGTCACCGAGTTCTGCCAAAAACGATCCCATTAACTCTTTACACATTTCCGCAGTTTTTTGCAGCATCGCCTGGGCAAAATCGGGATTGATGGCTAAATTTAATAAAAAGCTATCCATCCCTTGCATGGCAAATGCCCGCTCGAGAGGGAACAACAACCAGGGAGTAGCAAGAATTGCGTACTCATTCTGAACTGCCAATTCTTTTGCAGCTGCCTTAACATGGGAAATACGGGTTGGATCACTCATATCAGGCCAATTAGTATATTCATTAATCTCTTCAATCGTTTCCGCTTTAGCAAGCGGGTGAATACCGGGAAACCACTCTCCCAACCCTATCTCCTTTTGCCCACTTCCCCAGCTGTCAACAAAAGGGCTGTGCGGTTCCCTCGATTGATTGCGTTCCAGTGTTTTCGCCGGGTGAGAATCCCGCACTCCCCGCACATCACTATGCAGGCGCATCATTGTAGCTTCATCTATTTTTGCTGTACCTAATTCTGGCCAATCATAAATATACTCGTCAGGTGCTTGTATTCCAGCAATCGCTTTTATTTCCCGATACGTTTTCATTTTTATCCCGGTAGCATTGCTAACACCAATAACAATGGGTACTCGATCGGGGACTTCATGATTCAACACCGCTAAAACACGATCCTTCGAGGTCATTGTCATGAGTAAACTCCTATCCCCTATCGCTTGGAAGAAATCCCTACCTCAAAGTCTATCATAATCCAATGCCAAATATCATCAGCTACTGATGATTTCAAACCGTACTAAACCCTTTAAGGATTCTGTGTCAGGAAAACCTTTTTCGTTTATAATTGTTTCTAATTTACATCACTATTTCTTCTCTCCCTTAACTCTCTTGAAAAAAGGAGATCCGTATGGCTGAAGCTACCCAATCAAAATTCACTATTAAATCACTCCTGGATTGGTTTACAACCACAATTGGTCAGATCACGGTCGCTCTTATCGTCCCCGGTGTCACCGTTTTTGTAATGATTAAGGGGTTCATCTTCCTCCGTGATGGCAATGCCCCGCAATATATTATCGCCCTGGTAGCGATTATCTGGGGTGTAGGTGGTGTTGCTCTAATTTATTTCTTAACCAACTGGTTGATCGAAAAGCTGCCACCGAAATGGATATCCAAATTGCAGCCGTTCCTCTTTGTGGGACCGGCCGTAGCAATTCTCTCCTGGTATATGGCAATTCCCACGATCCGAACATTCATTCTCAGCTTAAAAGATCGGACCGGGGAAACTTTCGTGGGATTTGGAAATTATATAGCAGTTTTCACCCAGAGAATAATGACCATTGCATTCAGAAATAACCTGCTCTGGATTCTATTTGGAGCGACTCTCTCGATTGGATTCGGATTGCTTGTTGCTGTTCTGGCTGACAGAAGCCGATTCGAAAAATTCGCCAAATCAATGATCTTTTTGCCTATGGCCATTTCCTTCGTTGGAGCTGGTGTTATCTGGAACTTCATTTATGAGGTTAAAGAAGCAGGCTCTGCTCAAATAGGTCTGCTGAATGCCATCTGGGTGGGATTAGGAGGACAACCCCAAGCCTGGACTGCCATGCTCCAACCCTGGAATAACCTGTTCCTGATTATCATCGTCATTTGGCTCCAAACCGGCTATGCCATGGTGATATTTTCTGCCGCAATTAAAGGGATCCCTGGGGAATTACTGGAAGCAGCCCGGGTGGATGGAGCTTCTGAGGTTCAAGTATTTTTTAGAATCATGATCCCCTACATCATGGGCACTATTATCACGGTCGCAACTACCGTGGTCATATTTACCTTGAAGATATTCGATGTCGTTATGGTCATGACGGGAGGACAATTCGGGACCCACGTTATTGCGACCCAATTCTACCGGCAAGCATTCACCAACCAGAATAAGGGCTACGCATCTGCGATCGCAATCGTCCTGGTAATCTGCGTTATCCCGGTTATGATCTACAACTTACGGCAATTTGCTGAAGAGGAGGCTTTCTAGATGAAATCTGCAAAAGTTCAAGAACGAACACGTGACTTTGTAGTCAATGGCGCCCTGCTCCTCCTGGTCTTCATCTGGACTATCCCAACCCTCGGGTTATTGGTCTCCTCTTTCAGAACCAGATTTGATATCCAAACCTCTGGATGGTGGAGGGTATTACCTCACCGGGAATGGGTACTCGTGGAGGAGTTGGATATTCCTGAAGATGCTGACCCAAATGGGATCATGACAATAGAAGGGTCAACCGGTACTTTCGAAGAGTTCCGGACTGGTATTCCTAACGAAGACGGCCGTAAGATTACATGGTCCGGCAATAAGAGCTTAGGCACAATCAGGATCAATGAAGAAAAATGGGTTATCTTCCCAAAATTAACTACTGAAAACTATGGTCAAGTATTGGCAGGGAAAACCTATGAAATCCAGACAGCATCGGGGGAAATTAAAACAGTTGAAGGAGATAACTTCATTGGCGCTTTTCTTAATAGTGTTACTGTAGCTGTACCTGCCACAATTATCCCGATTTTGATTGCCGCTTTTGCTGCCTATGGTTTCGCGTGGATGAAATTTCCAGGCAGGAAACTGCTCTTTGTCTTGGTTGTAGCACTTCTGGTCATCCCGCTTCAAATAGCACTGGTTCCGATCCTCAAAGACTATGTGAGATTAAATCTAAATGGAACTTTCCTTTCAATCTGGCTGGCTCATACAGGATTTGGCCTTCCTTTGGCAACCTACCTGCTGTTCAATTACATCAAAGGTCTGCCCAGGGATATTTTGGAATCAGCATTTATCGATGGAGCTTCCCACTTTACAATCTTTGTCCAGTTGATAATCCCATTATCATTACCAGCCCTGGCTTCCTTTGCAATCTTCCAGTTCCTCTGGGTCTGGAATGACTACCTGGTTGCGCTGGTCTTTATCGGCGCAAAACCTGATGTTCAAGTACTGACCATGCGGATTGCCGCAATGGTTGGTTCCCGGGGCGCTGATTGGCATCTGCTCACTGCAGGAGCATTTGTATCCATGCTTCTGCCCTTAGTGGTATTCTTCAGCCTGCAGAGGTTCTTCGTCCGGGGTATGCTGGCAGGATCTGTGAAAGGATAATATTTTACTTTCGAAGTCTGGTTATATATTGTAAAATAAAGCCTGGGAGGTTTCTCATTCCCAGGCTTTATTTACGACTGAAAATTGGATTTGATCAGGAGATTAAAATGAAATTCAACAAAATGGGTAACAGTGGACTGCTGCTCTCTGAGATCGCCCTGGGAACGATGATCTTTGGAGAAAAAAATAACCGGGGATCCGACAAGAAAACATCAATCAATTTAATTCATCATTATCTAGACCAGGGCGGAAATCATATCGATACTGCCAATGTGTATGCTGAAGGCCGGAGTGAAGAGATCGTCGGCGAAGCTCTAAAGGGAAAAAGGGACCAAGCCGTGCTCTCAACCAAGGTCAGATTTC
Source organism: uncultured Anaerolineales bacterium (assembly GCA_964532455.1). GTDB lineage: Bacteria > Chloroflexota > Anaerolineae > Anaerolineales > UBA11858 > B10-G9. The sequence continues at coordinate 23,306 of CAZHHT010000026.1, read as the reverse complement.
CTATGGGCAACAAACCCAATGATCAAGGCCTCTCCCGGTCTCATATTCTACAGAGTGTTGAAGACAGTCTCCGCCGTCTTCAGGTTGACCATATAGATTTACTCTATATGCATTGTTGGGATCCCTTGACTCCTATCGAAGAATCCCTCCGGGCTTTTGATGATCTGGTATCGTCCGGCAAAATCCGTTATATCGGTGTCTCCAATTTCAAGTCATGGCAGCTGATGAAAGCACTCGGGATCAGCGATACTCAGAACTGGATTCGTTTTACCGCAGCGCAGTACCAATACAACCTGGTGGAACGGAACATCGAATTCGAATTCAGTGATCTTTGTTTAAAGGAAGGCTTGGGAATAATCCCCTGGGGACCACTCGGGGGTGGTTTTCTGAGTGGAAAATATCGACAGGGTGATAAACCCAAATTCGGACGCTTGGCAATGATGCCAGATGCTGCTGAAGAATCCTGGGAACGAAGATCTCTGGATCGAAACTGGCAAATTCTCTCTGTGATGGATGATATTGCTTCAAATTATAATCTCACTCATCCCCAAATTGCATTATCCTGGCTTTTGAATCAGCCTGGTGTGACTTCAGTAATAGTGGGAGCCAGAACTCTTCAGCAATTGGAAGATAATTTACAAACAGCTGAAGTATCTCTGCCATTAGACGAGCTGGAACGGTTGACTGAAGTAAGCGCGCCGCCGAAAGGTTATCCCTACCATTTCATCGAAACTTACGGTCAACGCTGATAGCAGGTCAACAAAAAATCACCTAAAGAAAAGCCAGGGATGATCATGGAGAAAAAACTATACACATTTCCAGATAATTTCATTTGGGGGGGTATTGCCTCCGCTTATCAAATAGAAGGTGCCTGGAATGAGGACGGGAAAGGTGAAAGTGTCTGGGACCATTATGTGCGGTTGCCAGACCGAATTCTGAATGGAGATACTGGAAATACTGCCTGCGACCATTACCATCTTATGCCGGATGATGTGAGGTTGATGAAAGAGATTGGTTTGAAAAGTTACAGTTTTACTTTGTCCTGGCCCCGGATTTTGCCAAAAGGGGTTGGTGAAATTAATCAGAAAGGACTTGATTTTTATGATCGGCTTGTGGATAGACTGCTGGAAGCTGGGATTCTGCCAAAAGCTACTTTATACCATTGGGATTTCCCTTTATCTCTCCAGGAAAAAGGCGGTTGGCCGAACAGGGACAGCATCGACTGGTTTGGAGAATACGCCTCAGTTGTCTTTAATAACTTAGCCGACCGGGTGAACCTCTGGGCTACTCACAATGAGCCCTGGGTGGCTGCTTTTCTTGGCTATGGAGCTGGCATTCACGCCCCTGGTATCAACGATGCCACTCAGGCATACCAGGCAGCACATCATTTATTATTATCACATGCCAAAGCAGTTGAGATTTACCGGGCAGGCAACTATGGGGGTGAAATCGGAATAATTCTGAACCTCAATCACCTGATTCCCGGATCAGACAGTGATGAAGATCTGGAAGCAACACAGCGTGTTTATGATGAAACCCATAGTTTATTTCTCGATCCGATTTTTCTCGGGAAATACCCGGAGGAGTTTTTTAAATGGTTAGGTCCTAATCAACCCCTTATCGAAGCTGGAGACCTGGAGAAATTGACCGGGACTGCAGATTATCTTGGTATTAATCACTACAATTCAGATAAAGTTTATTATGATCATTTTGGCGGTTGGTTAAAAGCCCACCTTGAACCTTACGCTGCCCCTGGTTGGGGTTTCACGCAAATGGGATGGGGAATCAATCCTGCCGGATTAAAAGCAGAAGTGATGAATATCGTTGAAAATTACTGTCATCCAAAAATGATGATGACCGAAAATGGCTGCGCAGCGGTTGATATTCCTGATGAAAATGGTTTTGTGAATGATCTAGACCGTATACGTTTTCTTCGAGCCCATCTTATCTCCCTGCAGGAAGCGATAGAAAAAGGAGCCAACATTCTTGGATATTATGTCTGGAGTGTTCTGGATAACTTCGAATGGGAGAGGGGTTATTCAAAAAAGTTTGGGTTGATACGGGTAGATTTCCAAACCCTGGAACGGGTCCCAAAACAAAGCGCATACTGGTACAGCGATGTTATTAAAAACAATGCTGTCCATCCTTAGTAATTACAGGATACATTCTCAATGACCAATAAATTTTCCTGGTGGAAAACCGCTGTCTTTTATCAGATATACCCCAGAAGCTTTCTGGATACGACTGGAAACGGTATTGGCGATTTAGAGGGTATTAGAAAAAAAATAACCTATCTAGAACAAATTTTAGGGATTGACGCAATCTGGATATCACCATTTTATCCTTCTCCCATGAAGGATTTTGGATACGACGTATCTGACTATACCAATATCGATCCTCTCTTCGGCAGCTTGGAGGAATTTGATCAGCTTTTATTGATTGCCCATCAGGCGGGAATCAAAATTATTGTTGATCTCGTTCCTAATCATTCTTCTGATCAACATAAATGGTTTCTAGAATCCCGTTCCTCCCGGGATAACCCTAAACGGGACTGGTACACCTGGTCTGACTCCAAACCTGATGGTTCACCACCCAATAACTGGTTAAATGTCTTTGGAGGACTCGCCTGGGAATGGGATGAGCCTACAGGGCAATATTATTTGCATTCTTTCCTGAAAGAGCAGCCAGACCTGAACTGGCGTAATCCCAAAGTTCAGGAGAAAATGTTTGAAGTTGTCCGTTTCTGGCTGGAACGTGGTGTAGATGGATTTCGAATTGATGTAGCTCACTATTTAATGAAAGATCCAGAGCTGCGGGACAATCCTCTCAATCCGGATAGAGGGAAGTTTATTCACAAATCCCTGGGGGAATACGACTCTCAGAGGCATCTGTATGATAGAGGCCATCCCGATAATCACCAGATTTACAGGGATTTTCGGCTTCTCCTGGATGAATACAGCTCGGATCATCCTCGATTTAGCATGGGAGAAATCCACATCTCTGATTTGCCGGAATGGGCTTCCTACTATGGAAAAGATTTAGACGAAATCCACCTGCCTATCAACTTTTCTCTTATGGCCGCTGATTGGGAGGCTGATAAAATTCGGGATCAAGTAGAAAACTTGGAAAAAAATCTTCCTGATGGCGCCTGGCCTAATTATGTCCTGGGCAGCCACGACGATCACCGGATCATCACTCGCTATGGAGAAGATCAAGCCCGGATCGCAGCGATGCTACTGCTGACTCTTCGCGGAACACCGATTTTATATTACGGTGATGAAATTGGGATGTCGGATGTGAAAATCCCCCAGGAGTTGCTCCTGGACCCCGCAGGGCTGCAGCAGCCTGGTCAAGGAAGAGATCCTAACCGCACCCCGATGCAGTGGTCAGCGGCCCCCTGGGCAGGTTTCTCGGCTCCGGGAACAAATAACCTCTGGCTTCCCTTGATGGATAACTATCAAGAAGTTAATGTTGAAAACCAGCTTGGTGATCCCCTTTCAACACTCTCCTTTTACAGGGATTTGTTATCGATCAGGAAAACCCATCAGGCTCTACAGTCTGGATACTATCAATCCATACAGGACCCTCTTCCCGGATGTTACTTGTATCTCAGAGAAAATCATCAGGAGAGGATCCTGGTCGCACTGAATTTCAATAATGATGAATGCGTGATGAAGTTACCATATGATGGAGGTGGGAAAATATTACTCTCAACTTATGGTGACCGGAAAGACCCAATTCCTGATAACTACAATCTCCGCCCTCATGAAGGTGTCATAATTCTGCTATGAAAATATCAAGAATCGATGCGGTCATATTTGACCTGGATGGAGTGATCACCAACTCAACTCCGCTGCATAGTTTTGCCTGGAAACAAACCTTTGATCAATTTCTGAAGATCTGGGCAGAACAAACCAACACGCCCTTTAGAGAATTTACACATGAAGAGGATTATCTTACCTATGTTGATGGTAAACCGCGGTATATCGGAGTAAAGTCTTTTCTGGAATCCCGGGGAATTAATCTGCCTTTCGGGGATCCCGCTCAGGAACCAGGGCAAACCACAATTTGCGGCTTGGGAAATCTCAAAAACGAAATCTACAATGAGCTGCTGACAGAGCGCGGCGTAGACATTTATGCTTCCTCCGTGAAATTCATCCATGAACTCAAGGATGCTGGTATCCCTTTAGGACTGGCAACATCCAGTAAAAACGCTGACCGGATTTTAGAACTTACCGGATTGAGAAATCTTTTTCAGACCAGGATTGATGGGGTTGTTGCGGCTGAGTTGAGTCTAGAAGGTAAGCCGTCACCAGATATTTTCCATACAGCCTGTGACCGATTAGGAGCTGCGTATGATCGATCTGTGATCATTGAAGATGCCAATTCCGGTGTCAAGGCTGGATATCGGGGCCATTTTGGCCTGATTCTCGGCGTCGCCCGGGAAAACAATAAACAGGAGCTGGAGCTGCACGGCGCAGACATCGTTGTTGAAGATCTCCGCGAAATCAACTTGCAGGATATCCGCAGCTGGTTCTCAGGCGGCAGTCAACAAAAACAGTGGTCCATTGAGTATTTTGATTACGAATCTAAGCGGGAAGGGACCCGGGAGACTCTCTGCACAGTTGGTAATGGGTATTTTTGCACCCGGGGAGCACTGGAAGAAATCCCAGTATTTCCAGATGAGAATTATCCCGGCACATATATCGCGGGGCTGTACAATCGGCTGGAGTCAAATATCGCCGGAAGAACAGTTTCCAACGAGGATTTTGTAAATTGCCCTAATTGGCTGCCGATGACATTTAGAATCGATTCCGGAGAGTGGTTTAACCCTCTTGAGTTGAAGATACTGGAATTCCATCGGATGCTGAATTTTAAAACTGGAGTACTTTCCCGAACGATGGTTGTTCGTGATCAGGAAGGTCATCAAACCCGAATCCAAACATCACGGTTAATCAGTATGGCTGATCCCAATCTTGCAGCTATCCAGTATCAAATCACTCCCTTGAATTATTCCGGGGTTTTTACAGTCAGGTCGGAATTGGATGGTACCGTTACCAATCAGGGGGTAAAACGCTACCGGGAACTCAGCTCACGCCATCTAACACTGGTTGAGGAAGGGGGAGAAAAAAACCTCAGTTTTCTGAGTGTTGAAACCAATCAATCGCGAATCAAAATTGGGCTGGCAGCCAAACTTCAGGTTTTCAGCGGAGAACAGAGAATCTCTCCAAATTATAAAGTAAGCACAATCCCAGGGAAGGTATCCACTATTTTTGAGGTCGAAGCTCGCTTGGACAGCCCCCTTTGCGTAGAAAAGACCGTTTTACTCTACTCCTCCAACATTCCAGGTATAGATGATCCGGTTCAGAAAGCACGGGAACGAATCAAAAAAACGGCAAGTTTTGATCAAATACTAGCCAGCAGCAAAAATACCTGGACAACGTTGTGGCAAAAGATAGACCTGCAAATTACCGGCGACCGTCCAGTGCAAAAGATGATCCGCCTCCATCTCTATCACTCCCTTGTCAGTGTGTCTCCTCACTCCGCCCAGCTGGATGCCGGAATCCCTGCCCGGGGTCTGCACGGAGAAGCCTACCGCGGTCATATATTCTGGGATGAATTGTATGTGATGCCATTTTATGATTTTCATTTTCCCGAAACAGCCCGTTCAGCCTTAATGTATCGATACCGCCGCCTGCCCGCAGCTCAACGGGCAGCAGAAGGGGAAGGTTTCCGGGGCGCTCTTTTTCCCTGGCAGAGCGGAAGTGATGGCGGAGAAGAAACCCAGCTCCTGCATCTCAATCCTCTCTCTGGAAGATGGGGCCCGGATTACTCCCCCTTGCAACGGCATGTATCTTTAGCGATCGCTTATAACCTTTGGAATTACTATTGGATCACAAAAGATGAAGATTTCCTAAGTCAGTTCGGTGCTGAACTTTTCCTCAGTATTTCACTCTTCTGGTCTGACATAGCAGAGAGAAATACTGATACCGGCCGGTTCAGCATCTCTAAAGTCATGGGTCCTGATGAATTCCATGAATCCCTTCCCGGTTCAGATGATCCCGGATTAAGAGATAACGCCTATACAAATCTGATGGTGACCTGGGTATTCAACCGCGCCTTCGACATCATGGAGCAGCTGATGGAAGCAGATAAAACCAGGGTACTTGATATCCTGAAGATAACCACTGACGATCTCAATAAATGGAAAGACATTAAACAAAATTTAACCGTACATCTCTCAGAAGAAGGGATCATTGAACAATTTCAGGGGTACTTTAATCTGCAGGAGCTGGATTGGGAGCGTTATAAAAAGACCTATCAGGATATTCACCGTATGGATCGTATTCTGAAATCAGAGGGTTTATCGCCAAATGCCTTCAAAGTCGCCAAACAGGCTGACGCCTTGATGCTCTTCTATAACCTATCTGAAACTACAATCACTACTCTCTTGTCCCAGCTAGGATACAACCCACCGGATAATCTTTTATCCAAAAATCTTCAATATTATTTACCGAGAACCTCCCATGGATCAACCCTTAGCAAACTAGTGCACGCTTATCTGGCAGACCAGACAGGCAATCACGAGTTGAGTTGGAAGCTCTATCAGGATTCCCTGCGGAGCGACTTCATGGATATTCAAGGTGGAACCACCAGGGAAGGGATCCACTTAGGCGTAATGACTGGAACTGTCTTATTTGCCATCAGGACTTATGCCGGTTTGGACTGGACTGGGGAACAGCTTAAGCTGAATCCAAATTTATCCACTGTTTGGAAACAAATGGAATTTAACCTTTCCTTCCAGGGAAGTCGATATTATTTCCAGATCTCTCCGAAACAAGTAAAAGTTAAAGTTGAGAGTGAAGCTCCCCAGAAGATCCTGATAAAAGATCAGGAAACCACCTTAGTGCCCGGGGCCTGGGAAGTGATTGATTTCTGAAATAAAATGACAATCAGGATTAGGGAAAAGTCAGAGGAGTTGTTATGCTCGGAGATGTCTTGTTAATAACAGAAAACCACAAAAAAGCCGCCAAGCAGATCATATCTCACCTGGAAAACTTATCCGGAAGTAAAATTATCCTTGCTATCGGTGGGGAATCCGGATCAGGGAAAACAGAAATTGCCCATGAGGTGGCCAGAAATCTTAAAATCCGAAAAAACCCGGCGAAAGTGATGCACATTGATAACTATTACCAGACCTCACCATCCGATCGAACCCCCTGGCGAAAAGAACATGGTTTAGAAAGCATTGGTTATACTGAATATGACTGGGTTTTAATTAACCGGAATATAAACGAGTTCCGGAAAGACGCGGAACGGGTTAAAATGCCTTGCATTGATCTGCTAACTGACCAGGAAGATCTGATAATTACCTCTTTTAAGGGTCTGAAATACCTCATCATCGAGGGGTTATATGCCATCCAAGCCGAAGCCGATTTGAAAGTATTGATCAATCTCACATATCATGAAACAAAAAAAGCCCAGTTTGTACGGGGAAAAGAACCAACAAATGAATACCGATGGCAGGTTCTCCAGCGGGAACATGAGGTCATCCAATCTCTACGTTCAAAGGCAGATTTATTTGTTACTAAAGAGTTTTCGGTTACGTCCGCACTTTAGCTGTCTCATTCTTAAAGGGTTTCAGGAGCTTACCTTTCAATTCTGTTAGGTATGAAAAACACAGAATCGCAGGGGGTGATGAAGATTGAGACGTTATAATAATAGGTATTAGATCCTAAGTTCTTTACCTCAAACATCGACCAGGCACACCCAATCCAGCTAGCAGCTCCTATGGATGAGATGCCCGGGAGAGCTGTCTCTCTCCCTCAAGCAATGATGGGGAACTTTCGCTAGAGCGGTTAAATACAGCTGCAGCTCCAGGGTAAAGAGCGGATCAGAAACAGGCAGTCTATTTATTTTATTACCGGCACAGTTATGGTCCATAATAAATATGGGAAAGTATTTTTGTTTATTCTTCTACTCACCAGCATAGGTAGTGCTTGTGAAACAGTTCAAACGTCGCCTAAATATACCCTCAATGGCACCTCAACCAAAACTCCTTTTCATACTAAGTCCACTTTCACTCCCACAAAAGAACCACCGCCAACTTTTACTCCATCCAAGTCACCGACGCCGACAGAAGCATCTACAAGTACCTCCACGGCAACAGAGCTTGTTCTAGATACAGAGGAACCCGCATCACTCACATCCCCCCCGGCCACTTCTACTGCAGCTGTAGAAATCAAGAAATCCAAAACTCCTGATTGGGCTTCAGTAAAAGTATCTGTTACAACAAATTGCAGGACTGGACCAGGAATCTCTTATCCCAGGGTGAGCGCCCTAACTGCGGGGAAAACTACCACACTTGTAGGCAGAGATTCAAGTTATAGCTATTGGATAATCAAAGATCCGGGACAAACAGGTAAAAATTGCTGGTTGTGGGGTTATTATGCAACGACCTCCGGGAATACGAAGAATCTTAAGGTCTTTACAGCCCCGAATCAACCCACCCCTAAAGCATCCTCAACACCAGTTCCAACGCTTAAAAAAACTACACCACCTGCCACAAAAACTACCAAACCTTCAGCCACGCCAAAAACCCCCTTGCCGTCTGAAACTCCAAATCTCACACCTGGAACACCTACAAATACTCCTCAGCCAGCTACCGCGACACCTGTCCCGAGCAATACTCCCCTCCCCTCCAATACACCCACCCCAAGTTCCAGTTATTGTTCCTATACATCCGTACTACTCGGTGAAGAAGAGCAGATCAAAAATCTGATCAATCAGGCCAGGGCAAACCACGGACTTCCAAAACTGAAGATCGATGTAAGACTTGTAACAGCAGCACGGGATCACGGCAGAGACATGACCTGTCATGGGACATACAGTCATACTTCTACGGACGGCAGAAAAGCCTATGAGCGAATCTCAGTTGCACTCGGTCACGGTCCAAACTGGTTCTACAGTCACTGCTGTGCTGCTGAAATATTTTATGGAGGAGGAAGCTATCTCACACCAAATCTTGCATTCAATTGGTGGATGACCCACACCTCCCAAGATCCAAATTACACAGATAACATACACAAACGGACAATTCTCTCACAATACTCTACCAAACTCGGTGTGGGAGTAATCTATTATCAACATAACGGTACAATTCGCAAATTTTACACAGTAGACTTTGCCAGGCCTTAAAACCCAAGGACACTCAGATGCGAATAGCCTTCCTTAATCCCCAAGGGAACTTTGACCCAGAGGACAGTTATTGGACTGAACATCCCGATTTCGGAGGTCAGCTGGTTTATGTAAAACAGGTTGCCCTGGCTATGGGAGAGCTTGGTCACCAGGTTGATATCCTCACCCGCAAGATTATTGACCCAGACTGGCCTGAATTTTCAAACCCCCTGGATGCGTATCCCCAGGCCCCAAATGTCCGGATTGTCCGTCTCCCCGCCGGTCCTGAAACTTTCTTAAGGAAGGAGCTGCTCTGGCCCCATTTAATAAAAGACTGGGTTCCAAATATTATTGATTATTACCAGCAGGAAGGCTGGTATCCGGATTTCTTCTCTGCGCATTATAGCGATGGCGGTTTGTGCGGTGTGTTATTGGAAAACAAGACCGGTATTCCTTTCTCATTCACAGCCCATTCTTTAGCCGCCCAGAAAATGGACAAGTTGAAGCTTAACAACAAGAATATTCAAGAATTAGAGGAATATTATTTCTTTCGCCGACGCCTGATGGCTGAAAGGCTGTCCATGAACCGGTCAGTGATTAATATTACCAGTACAGAGCAGGAGCGTTATATTCAATACAGCCATAATGCCTATCGGGGAGCTGTAGACTGGACTGACAACAATCAGTTTGCAGTAATTCCACCCGGTGTAAATATGGGTGTCTTTGATAAAAATTCCCGGATTGAAGAGGAACCTACAGTGGTTCAATCCATCCAAGAGAAATTATCCAGGGACATTTGTGAGGAAAGAATTGATTATCCCTGCATCATTGCCTCCAGCAGGCTTGATCCCAAAAAGAACCATCTTGGATTGGTGGAAGCATTTGCATCCAGTCCAGAATTAAGACAAAGGGCAAATCTTGTTATTCTGACCGGCAATCAGGAAGATCCATTAAATGGATTTGAGGATGCAGGTGCGGCAGAAAAAGAAGTGTTGGAATCCCTGTTAAAGGTAATCGATGACGCTGATCTTCGGGGACAAGTTTCTATGTTTGCCGTGCATGGACAAAGGCAGCTCGGTGCAGTCTACCGTTACTTTGCCGGAAAAAATTCTATCTTTGCTTTAACTGCTTTATACGAGCCTTTTGGCCTGGCTCCCCTGGAAGCAATGGCGTCAGGGATGCCTGTTGTCGTTACTAAATTCGGGGGACCAAGTGAAAGCATGGTAGAAGGGGATCAGGAATTTGGGGTTTTAGTTGATCCAACAGACAAAGATGAAATCAGCTCAGCATTGTTCCAGCTGACCGCCAACGCTGAACTTTGGCATGAATTTGCCCAGGCAGGTTATCAGCGTGTATTGTCGCGATATATCTGGAAAAGGACAGCTGAAGGTTATTTAGAAAATCTACAGCAAACTCTAAAATCATCTGGCCCCGTCCATAGTACTGACACCCCGCTAACCATCCATCCTTATTTCACTAATCCAATCCCGGAAAATGATATCAGCCTGGATGAACTTAAGTCCTTATATTTGGAATATGAAATCCTGGGAGTTGGTGAAACGCTGGTTGATTTTATTGCTACCAGGCAGTCAAATTCTCTTAGAACAGCTGATGAATTCCGGCGATTCCTTGGCGGTGAGCCTGCCAATGTGACTGTATATGCGGCAAAACTTGGATCCCGTTCAGCAGTTCTCTCCAAGGTCGGTCAGGATAGATTCGGGGAATTTTTAGAGGAATCTCTGCAATATCACGGTGTAAACACAACACACCTGTTAAAAACTGATCAACTACCCACAACCTCCGTCTTTGTCACTAAAACCACAGGGGTTCCAGATTTCCAGGTAAACCGCGGCGCAGATACCCTGCTCACAATACGGGAAACTCCGGAGGAATTAATTAAATATTCCCGGGCTGTACATACCTCCTGTTTTGCGCTCTCCCGCGAGCCATCTCGTTCTGCAGTCCGGCGGGCACTGCGCCTAGCCAAACGACATCAAAAGCTAGTCTCCCTGGATCCAAATTACAATCCCCGCATCTGGCCCGACAAGGATGAAGCCTGGGAAGTATTGGCTCAAATTATGCCCTATATCACTATTATCAAACCATCTTTGAATGATGCCCGCTTATTATTTGACCCAAACATGAGTGAAACCGAACTGGAAGCAGCCTGCATGGATCAATTTCACGATTTAGGCGCCAAAATAGTAATCGTAACCCGCAGCGGGGGTATTGTTACTATATCCACTGGAGACAATGTAGAGCGGGTAGGTCCATTACCTCTAACTAAGGTAGACAGCGTTATCGGTGGGAGTGATGCCTTCTGGGGAGGGCTGCTGGTCGCTCACCTGGATGGAAAAACCTGGGAAGAAACAATCCGTTTTGCTCACAAAATTGCCGCTTTAAAATTGCAAAACGTCGGGCATGTAGAACAACTCATTGATAAAGAATTGCTTTATAATCAGATAGAGGAAACAATGATCCAACGGCAGTAATAGGAAAGGCAGGAAGTAATGACATTGGGAATCGCTTTTGTATCCATACATGGAGATCCTCTAGCCCGCTTGGGTGGTACCCATCATGGGGGGCAAAATGTGTATGTAAAAGAGTTATCTCGCTACCTTGGTGCGCTCGGGTTAACAATAGATGTTTATTCCCGCTGGGAAAATGACGAGCAGCCCCCAGAAGAAAAATATTCCCGGGGGACGCAGGTAATCAGGATCCCGGTTGGTCCCTCCGACTCTATCCAAAAAGAGCAGATTATTTCTCTACTTGGTGACCTGGCTTCCTGGATACCTTCCTATCAAATTCAAAAAGGACTTCACTATCAACTGGTTCACAGTCATTATTACTTCAGCGGAGCAGTGGGCGTACACCTTAAAAATACCTGGGGGATACCTCTGATTCACACTTTTCACTCATTGGGAGCGGTAAAGGGAGAAATTCTGGGAACTAAAGACCAAAGCCCTGAAGCCAGGTTGGAAATTGAAAGGAAAATTTGCCATACCGCTGATCGGATCATCGCTACAAGTCCGCAAGAAAAAGTTGATCTGGTTGAATATTATCAGGCCGACCCTGACAGAATTACAATAATTCCCTGCGGTGTAAACCTCGACTTATTCCAGCCCCTGCCCCAGGAGGAATCGAGAACCGATATTGCATTTTCTACCGATGTTTTCCTGATCACCTATGTGGGACGCCTGGAAGAAAGGAAAGGCATCGACACTCTTCTGAAATCGATCTATCTCGCTAATGATCCCCAGATCCAGGCAGTAATTGTGGGCGGTCCGCCAACTGATAAACCATTCCTCAGCTGGAAAGAACTTTCCGAAGAACCGTATCGGAATTATATGTCCCAAATTGATGAGTACGGGATTGAAAAGCAAGTCACCTTCACCGGTGGGAAACCTCAAGACCAATTGTCCAAATATTACAGCGCAGCAGATGTTACTGTAATTCCATCCTATTATGAACCATTTGGAATGACTGCTATCGAAGCTATGGCTTGCGGCAGCAGTGTTATCGCTTCCCGGGTTGGAGGTCTTAAATCTACAGTGAAGGAAAATATCGTTGGTGCTTTATTTCAACCCAGAAGCGCAGATCAATTGGCAGAAAAAATAAAAATACTAAAAGACCAACCGGCCACCAATAAAGAGCTCAGAAAAAATGCGCGTCCCTATGTAGAGGATAATTTCAACTGGAAATCAGTTGCAAAAGCTGTCGCTGGGGTGTATCAAGAGCTTCTACAGAGTGAGGGCGAAGAAACCCGAGAAGAACAATAGTAATCCAATAATACGATCCGTAATCTTTAAAAGATTACGGATTGCTTATTTAACAAAAAACCGGATGCATAATTGAGCATCCGGTTTTTATATTTTTCAGGTCAAGGAGATTATTGTTCCGGCCATACACCCGTCTGGAAATCCGCCAGCAGTTCGGTGATAACCTCTTTATCATAGGTTAAGGCATAGACCTGATATCCCTGATATTCATCCTTGATCCATTCGCCTGTCAGCAAATCTTCAGGTAAGGTTTCATAAATAATATCCTCTTTAGGATCTATTTTTCCTGCAAGACAAATTAATTTTGAAATATCCGAAGGGCTTAGATCCGTGAGGATATTTTTACCTAGGCGATTAACCAATTCTGGCAGTTGTGCAATACCCGAAAGTGTCATCATCTTTACAGCTAATGCCTTTAATACCAGTGTTTGGTTCTTAATCCGACCAAAATCACCAATATCAATACGGGTTCGTACCACTTTCTCCGCTTGTTTACCATTCAGGTGCTGGAATCCAGATTTTAAATACAGCTTAGGTTGATTAAACCATTTGGTGTAGACGGGTCCTGGGAAGTAAACATCGATCCCCCCAATCCCATCCACAATTTGCCGGAATGAAAATATGTTGACTGCCATATAATTGTCTACATTTAACCCAAAATTCTCCTGCAAGGTATGCGCTAATAAACCAGACCCATATCCAGTACCATCAAAATACCCCATCCCTTCAGTACCATAAAAATAGGCTTGATTTAATTTTCCGAATTCTACACCATGACTTGAAGCGCCTGTAATGCTGACCCACAAGTCGCGAGGAATTGCCAATACAGTAACTTTCTGACTTTGAAAATCCACACGGACCACGCGGATAGAATCAGCCAAACCAAACAGATAACTTTCCGATGCCACCCCAGAAAGCAGAATCGTCATGCTTGGGGGAGCGCCGCAGACAGGGACAATCGTAGGGGTAAGTTTGGGGGAATCTGTTTGTTCAGGTTGCGGGGTATTTATTGTTATTGTTGCGGGAAGGGACAGCGTAGCCAATTCTGTGGGAGAGGATAGCAATACCAATTCTGTGGGTGTTGGAATATCTAACTCCTCACCAAGAGGATTGTTCCAGGTGAAAAATAAATAACTCCCTCCTCCAATAAATAAAATCGTTGCTAGCAGGATAATCCTTGTCTTGAGGGAAGATTTTTTTAGATACTCAAGCATAGATAATTCCTATTTAATGTTGGAGATGGCGATCAATACCCGTCGTATCTTATCATAATCATGAGGGTGGGACAAGAAAAGAAATCAGAGCTTATTCAGAATAAGCTAATATGCTGCCCCTATAATCTTAAGGGTTCGCTTCAAATATAAATCCAATTAGTAATAATATTTGAACGGTATCAGAACCCATCAAATAAGAATACGCCAATCAAGCCAATAAGTAACCAGCTGAAGCAGGATAACAAATATCGGTTATTTATTTCCTAAGGGATAATTCCCTTTTGAAACTCATCCAGAAACTCTACAACCGCGTCATGATCAGGGTCGAGGACATATACATTGAGTTCCTGAACTTCATCATAAACTGTTTTTTCTTCTAGGAGATCTTGCGGAAAATCAAGGAAGACAATATCTTCTTTGTTATCAATCTTGCTTAACAAACATAGAATTTTACTGATTTCATTGGGTGTCAAATCCATCAGGACGGTTTCTTTATAAATCTCAATTAAATCGGGTAAACTGGTTAGCCCCTCGGGGGTGATTAGGCTTCTAATGAATGCCTTAATAAGAATAGTTTGATTGTTAACACGACCAAAATCTCCAATTACCGTTCGATGACGGGCGATCATTTCGGCTTGTTTCCCGTCCAGATGATGAATCCCTGCTTCCATATACAGGACCGGCTCTTGAAAATAGTGTTCATAAACGTTATCCGGCAAATAAACATCTACTCCCCCATTTGAATCGACCATCATCCGAAATATTTGTGTGTTTACTGAGATGTAATTATCAACCTTCAAATTGAAATTCTCCTCAATCGTTTGGGCTAACAAGCCGGGGGAGTTATCTTCCCCATCATAGTATCCCATCCCAGAGGATCCATAAAAATAGGCTTGATTCAATTTTCCAAATGTTACTGATTCGGTAACACCTGGAATTGCTATTGGGATTGAAACATACATATCGCGCGGCAAATGCAATATTGAAATTTTTCCATTTAAGAAATCTATCCGAGCCACTCTAATCGCATCTGATAAGCCGAAGAGGTAACCAACACCTTCCACGCCAGTCACTTGAACAAACATCGTCTCAGGGCCATCACAAATTGTATCAGGAGGAATAGTAGGTGTAGGCGATACGCTGACAGTTTCCGTTGGGATTATCGTTTCTTCTTTGACTGTAGTAACAATCGTGCTGGGAATCAGGGTCTCCTCAGGAACAACTTGCCCCATTTCTGTTGATGGTGGTACAGTTTCTTCCCCAAGTTCAGTTCCCAAAGGTGTATCTCTCCATCTCGCAAAGAAAAATACCATCAAGAAAAGTATGAGCAATAAACCAGCTAAGATTCCAGATTTTATAGGTGCTTTTTTAATGTATTCCATCGATATTCCTTTTGTTTGTAGTTATGTATCGAAAATATTTTCCACTAAAGACCAATCATTAACCTTCTTGAATTCAAGTTTCAAGTGCAATATTACTAAGTTTGAAAAACCCCATTTCAGGCGTCTTGATATCCAGACCCTTTCAAGGTCTAGAGTTTAAACGCCTTTCAACAAATTTCACCTGATCGAATGTGCGCTTTGAGAAATCACTTCAATTTGGAAAATACTACTGAAGAAGTCCATTTATATTTTCGTTTATATCTCGCTCCCAAGAAGCAGGCTCGCTTAGATTAAAGCAAGATGCCTGCCTAGGCCTGGTAGTCCTCCAGAAAACTCCTGATACCAGTGGTATTCCCTACCAAGGAAAAGGTATTAATACCTCTGCCCGGGTCAAAGACCATGGTCTCGTTCAATAATGCCACAGGAAGAGTTTCAAAGGATACATCCTCCTATATAATCAATCCTTCCTGCCAGCCAGGCCAGCTGGCTGATTTGATCCAGACTGAGATCCGTTATCTCATTCCGTTTCAGTTGATTGACCAGATCAGGGATCGCTTTGATCCCTGAAGGAGTTATCATCTTTTACCTGGGACTAAATTCCCACGCCGTACAATTACCGCACTATCTTATCACATTATTTCTTGATAAACGAGAAAAACAGCTCTCAAAAAGAATGATCCAGACAGTTGGTTGAGAGGATTTTCAAATCTTTTTCCTGATTTGAGAGGGGGAACAGGAACTTAATCAACCCCATACAGATGGTGTCTTCCCGGGTTTGATGGGACCGGGGCAAGATTTACGGCCAGATACCTAATCGGAGCTTAGCCAGCAGTAGTCGGATCTCGTTAAGATCATAAGTCAGGGCATAGGCATTATAGTCATGCACTTTGTCATAGATCTTTCCCTCGGTGACTAAATCCTTGGGAAAACTAATAAAGGTGACGTCCTCTACCAAGTCAATCTTGCTGGTCAAACAGATCAATTTACTGATTTCACTGGGGGAAAAATCCATCAGTACATTATCCTGGTAAATTTCAATCAACTCCGGGAGTTCTTTAATCCCCTGGGGGGAAAGCAGTTTTTTCACAAATGCTTTTAATAACACGGTTTGATTATTCATCCGCCCGAAATCACCAATCAATGTCCGGTGTCTTGCTACCATTTCCGCCTGCTTGCCATTTAGGTGGTACTCGCCGGATTGCAAGTACAAAACAGGTTCATCAAAGTTATGCCTGTAGACGTTTCTGGGTAAATTGACATCAATACCTCCAACCTGATCAACCATCTGGCGGAATATTCGGGTATTGACGGAAAAATATCTTTCAACAGCAACATTGAAGTTGAATTGTAATGTCTTCGCCAGCAAACCCGGTGACTGGTCCTCTTCCTGATAATATCCCATTCCCGGAGAACCATAAAAATAAGCTTGGTTTAGTTTTCCGGGAGTGATGTCCTTGGTCACACCTGGAATGGAAACAGGAATATCCACCCATAAATCCCTCGGCAGCGGCAGAACAGTGATTTTCCCATTCACGAAATCCACCCACACAAGCCGGATCGCATCCGATAATCCGTAGATGTAATTCCCTGAATCAACACCTGTCACCATAAAGGTTAAATTATCCGGTCCACCACACATAGCCAGGGGAGCTGGTGTCCCTGTCGGAAATGGTGTCATTGTCGGCGCCGCCGTTTCAGTGGAAGTTATCGTTATTTGTGGGTTTTCTGCGGGGGTTGATGGTGAGACTTGGTAGGTACCTTGATCTCCAAGGCTTGTATCTGAGATACCAAGAGGAATTCCCAGGGGAGTAATCCACCAATTGTAAATTAGTATCCCCCCCAGTACAGGACCTGCTGTAACGACACTAATGATTAATCCCAGAATGAAGGGGCGTTCTTTTAAATAGCGCATGATAGTCTCCTGACATCATCGATATAGTTCTGCGCTTGGTTCCTTGGTCCATCAGCAGGGAGGGAAGTACAAACAGGTCCTTCAGCGCCGGTCATGGCCAGCGGCCATGTTGAAAGTCAGCTATCAGCTCCACCACGAGGTCATGATCAGGAATGAGGACATACATATTTGATCCCTGCACTTTATCATAAACCTTTGTCTCCTCTAATATCTGCTGAGGAAATTCAGTGAAAACGATATCATTTTTGATATCAATTTTTGTGATCAGGCAGAGCAGTTTACTGATTTCATTAGGCGTGAGATCCATTAAAACATTATTCTGGTAAATTTCGATCAAGCCCGGAATGTTCTTTATGCCCTCTGGGGTGAGCAGCGCTTTGATAAACGCTTTAAACAAAATTGTTTGGTTTCTCACCCTTCCAAAATCACCGATCAGGGTCCGATGTCGAGCTACCATTTCGGCTTGTTTTCCATCCAGATGATGAAACCCTGCTTTTTGATACAACACAGGTTCTTTAAAGTAGTGTCCATAAATATCATCCGGCAAATAGACATCTACTCCTCCAATTTGATCAACCATTCTCCGAAATATCCTGGTATTGACAGAGATATATTGATCTATACGTAAATTAAAGTTCTGTCCAATAGTTTTTGCCAACAAACCTGGAGCGTGATCTTCCCCTTCATAATAACCCATCCCGGGGGATCCGTAAAAATAAGCCTGATTCAACTTGCCATTAGTAAAAGTTTCAGTAATTCCAGGAACTGCCACAGGAATCGAAATATACATATCCCTGGGTAGAGGCAAAACCGTAATCATACCCTTTACAAAGTCCACTCGGACCACCCTGATAGCGTCAGACAGACCGTAGATATAATTATCGCCTTCCACGCCAGTCACCAGGACATACATTGTTTCAGGTCCTCCACAGATGGTTTCTGGAGGAGGAGTAGCTGAAGATTTTAAGCTGACAGTTTCTGTCGGGATCGCGGTGTTTTCTGTTTCCGGGCTGATTTTAATATCTGGAATGAGGGTTTCCTCGGAAGCTGTCTGAGCCATATTCTTAGCAGGCATTACCGTGATTTTCTCAAGTTCAGTTCCCAACGGTGTGTTCCACCAACCAACGAAGAAAAACACCATCATGAAGAGAGAGATCACTAAGCCAACTAAAACCCCAAATATTATTGGCGCTTTATTGATATATTCCATTGATCTAATCAGAATATGTTTCATGCCTATCGACCCAGCAGCTTAATTTGAAAAAGGATCAGCTCTATTTCTTTCTTGAGGTCCATTTTGCCATAATATCGGCTGCAATTAGAGATTTCAAATACGATTGTATGATAACAAGGTAAGTGAAATAATTTGTTAAAAAATAGTTTTAAATCCAGGGGAAAGAATGCCGGTTGGATGAAAGAGAGGGCTCAAAAATGCTGGCGAATCACCGACAAGGTATTTTTCTCCTAGTTCCAAATAAGGAAATAAGAGAAAGATACCCCCTCTCCTCTCTTTTAAGGAGCAAATTTGCGCAGATTAAGGCCAGATGCCTGTCTGGAAGTCATTCAGTAAACTCCTGATACCCGCAGTATCCCCTACCAGGGCAAAGGTATTGATATTTCTGGACGGGTCAAACACCATGGTCTCATTCATTAATGCCACAGGAAGAGTTTCAAAAGACACCTCCTCCTGATAATCAATCTTTCCTGCCAGACAGACCAGCTGGCTGATTTGATCCGGGCTGAGATCCGTCATCACATTCCCTTTCAGCTGATTGACCAGAGCAGGGATCGCTTTGATTCCTGAAGGAGTTAACATCTTGGTTGCTATGCCTTTCAAAATCACTGTCTGGTTATTGATTCTGCCAAAATCACCGATCTCAATCCGCTGACGGGCCAGCACCTCTGCTTTTTTCCCAGTCAAATGACGAGATCCCGCCTTCAAAAATAACTCAGGTTGACCATTAACCTTCCTATATACATCCTGAGCCAGGTAAACATCGATACCGCCCAAGGTATCAATAATTATCTGAAAGCTGGAGAGGTTTACAGATAAATAATGGTCCACCCGCAATCCATAATTGGTCAGGATTGTCTCCGCGAGTAATCCTGATCCGTATCCAGAACCGCTGAAATATCCCATTCCTTTGGTTCCGTAGAAATAAGCTTGATTCAGTTTCCCAACCGTAATATCCCGGCTTTCAAGGCCCGGGATTTCCACCCACAAGTCACGAGGTAATGCCAAGACAGTTACTTCCTGAGTTTGAAAATCAATCCTGGCAACCCTTATGGCATCTGCTAATCCATAAAGGTAATTCTTAGAAGCCACCCCGGATATCAGTACCGTCATTGAGGGAGGTCCACCACAAACTGGTTCAATTGTTGGTTGAGGAGTATCCTCAGGCATGCTTGTGCCATCTTCCCCAGGTTGTGATGTCGAGTTTTCTAAGGAGGGTTCAGTAGAATTACCAGGCAGCTCTAAAGCAGGATTCAACGGTTTATTCCACGTTGTATACAACAAGTATGTTCCCCCAATTAAAATTGTAAGCAACACAATTCCCAAAATAGAGATTTTTAACATTCTTGCGTTAATATTATTGAATCGATCTTTAATCTTCATATTTTTTTTCTTTCAGTTTCTAAATTACGCAATTGTCTTTGACAATACGGCATCATACCACGATTTTCATAGGTTGGCACTGTAAACGAAATCCTTTAACATTATAGCTATGCGCAACATTATCAAACCTTAAACCCATACCTGTTTGTTACTTACGGCGAAGCAATAATTTCAAACCAAGAGGAATAAAGCGGGGTTGAATCGGGAGTAATTTCCAAAACTGGCGCCGCATGGCATCACGGTCATACCTGCTGAGAAAAGATTGAACATCAGGTGATATTGATCTTACCAATCGTTCATAGTCTTTCTGGTCCATTTTTTCCAATAATTTCCGGATGAAAAAATGCAAATCCAGCTCCCTCGTTACCCCCAGTCGTGTTTTCCGGTACGGAACTTCATCAAGGATAGCTCTTGCCGCTGCCTGTCCAGCGGATAATCCTGTAACCGTTCCTCCCACTGTAGTAATTTTCACCTGCCCAGCCGCATCACCAACAATCATGATTTTTAAGTCCCCTACCTGGCTCTCTATTTTATTCCCGGGAGAGTAAAGGGCTGCTTCTCCGGATTGATAAGCCAGGGGATGGTAATTTTTCTCAGCCAGAAAGCGATCCAGCAGGCTGCGGATATTTGCACCCGGTTGGGTAATCAGTCCCACAACAGCTTTGGTCTCTGAATCTGGAATCAACCAGTAAAAATATGGGGTATCTCCAAGATCAAACCAGACTTTTGTCACCCCCGGGTTCCAGTTTGCCGGGAGGTTAATTTCAACTTGAAGCAGCGGGATAGTTAGAGGTTTTGGCAGGTCGGCAGCTTTCCCAACCGCGCTGGTAACCCCATCAGCGCCAATTAAATAATCTGCTTTGATAAGTTTTTCACCTGAATTGGAAAGAACTTTAATCCTGGTGGTTCCGCTCTCAGTTACTAAATCTTTGAATTTACTTCCAAAACGAACCTCGACTCCGGCATTCTTTGCCCGATTCAATAAAGCTGTGATTAATTGATCCCGCTCGACAACCAAATCTGGAGAGGAAAGCTTAATAGCAGCACGTTCCCTGCCTGCTTGAAGGTGAATTTCATTAATCTCATGGAGGAGCAGCTCAGACTCAATATCTGGCATTACCCTGAACACTCCAGGAGTAATAATATATGTCCTGATTTCTGGAGCAAAGGAATCTGCTCGTTCAAATACAGCAACCCGTTTCCCGTTTTTTGCCAGAATTTCAGCGGCATGCAAACCCGCCGAGGATGCCCCAATGACAACAACGTCGAACTTCAATGATCCTCCCTGTTCTGAATCAAAAATCGCTGCTTACTATAGTTTATTCATCTGAGAATAAAAGGGAATCAAGTTTAAATTTACCCGGTCAAAATGATTGATCTATTTTTCGACATCATCTACATACTCCAACGACTCAGGACAGATTATCTCCAGAGAATCGGAAATATTTTTCCAGTTTAAGGGTTTTTCTTCCCCCGCCACTTCCCGGATTGCTTTTGATAAACACCCTGGGCCAGCATGATAATTAACCAGCGTAAACCGCCAGAGATCCTCGTAGCCGACAACCTCTCCGGGAACCTGGTCAGTTTCATTAGTTATCATTTGTCCCACCTGGCTGCAGTTACCCAAGAGCGTTTCAGCAAACAGTTCCACACTGGCTTGAGCTTGTTCAGTATCTACAACTTCACCAATAAAAGGCAGAATAATTTCCATTTCTGATAATTAAGCCCCCCGGAGCAGAGCCTGGTTCCAATCGTTTAATTGGGAATACCCCGTTTGACATACGTCTTCTTTCAGTACCAGCGGGCAGAACTGGCTGTAAAAATCATGGTTCCAGAGTAAAACGGTATCCGTCCCCAACTCATTTATGTGCCCCAACCCGTATTCACGATAAAGGTGTTTGGAAGTTTCCGGCCAGAATTGACTTTCTTTGGCAAAGATCCTCTTCAAGAGCTGTGAAGGAATACCGCTTTCGCCCGCAGATTGAATAATATAATCATCAAAGTTATTTTGCCATAACTTAACTGCCGGGCGAGCTTTATTCAATCCACACTGAGTGGCGTACCCATTTGCCATCAGGCCAAAAAAATCACAGCCGCTGGTATCAACATATCCCTGCATAATAAGCTGACCAGCTAGATATGTATACGGTTTGTCAGTTTCCAGCAGCTTGGAGTCACGTGGATCCGCAAGCCATTCTAGCGGTGTACCCAAGGGAGGAAAAGATTCCCAGATTTGGGCACAACCGCTGATGCTGCTGAAATCACTTTGTTCGCTGATAAGACCTACATACCAGCCGCTTATTTCAGAGTCAACTGATACCCCACTATCGGACACCCGAACTCGTCCGCGGTAGTGTTCTGTGCTGTCCCCATAACTGGATTCTGCCCAAAACTCAATCGGTACTCCTTTTTTGCCCGTTGCACGCAAATTCACTTCACAAGTATCTCCCAGACAAACAAAGGGGATCTCATTGATAGTGCCCCGAATCTGGGTGATTTGCTCGTTGGGAAGAGGTTCTTGGGCAGTTATTAATAGAGTTGGAATTTCAGCACAAAGTTCAGTTCCGCTAACAGAAATACAGCCCTTGAAATCAATCCAGACTCTGGGCGTTGGGAGATCAACCACAATCTCTTTTTGTTTTACTTCAGACCCTGCTGGAAACAAATAAACCCCGGGGCAATTTTCTTTTTGAATAGTTTCTGCCTCAACGCAAGGCGCTGATTCAGCCCACTGATTATAAACATCGGATCCACACTGAATATAAATCTCACTTGCAGTTGGAGGTTCACCACGGTCAAGATACAGATTACAAACGAGTCCGTCATCTTCCCAGCGGACAAGCCACCATTCGTACTCAGTGTAAACGACCTCAATGGTCTTCGTCCGGCGCGGACCATCGTCTTTTGCCAGGGCTGTACCGGTCTCTCCCTCAAGTAAAAAAAGGATTAGAAGGACCATGATACGCAGGAACCTTGTTTTTGAATATTTGTTAATCATAAGGACTAATAATTGAATAGATCCTATAACAGTTATTATTTCATTATACAGTAAATTGCTATCTAAATAGTATGCCCACAATCGATTATGTTCCTCAATTTTTTCAAGTAAAGAGAAATGATATCTTTTGGGGACTTAGTTATCGACATCAAAACTATATCTTAATAGTAAAAGTAGTGTAAACTTCTTTCTGTAAATTTGATAAAAAAGTAGGTCAGGTGTATCCT
>CAZHHT010000025.1:0-30335 GCA_964532455.1 uncultured Anaerolineales bacterium | reverse complement strand
AAAAGCAGCATACCGAAGGTGCGGGCAAGAGGATATCCACTATCCTTCAACCCGCTGAGGACAAACCTCATCAATGGGTACACAAGCAATCCAAGGATGAAGACACTTAAGTACCAGAGTATTGCAGCCGAGACCTGGCTCTGGTTTTGAAGAGCCTCCGGGTTAAATAAATCGCTCCAGGTTCCACCTTCTCGCTGTTCATTCAACCGTTCGGGTGGAAGCATTAAGTCGCCCGGATGAGTATCCGCTTGTTTTGGTGTGATGTGAATAACTTTGGTAAGATCAACCGCACTCAGGATTTTAGCTGTTCGTGATAAATCAAAGTTTGTGCTCTTTTTAAATATAAACACTTTGGGGTGATCATAGACCGTAAACGCCTCTTCAGCTGGCTGATCGTTGATCTCAATTCGACCCAAATGAGGATTCGATTGAAAAGTTTGAATGAGATCAAATCCCAGATTACCCTGGTAAGTGCCGGGAAGCGCCCTGTTGTAGCACTGTTCCACACTGATCTCTATTGGGCACCCGACCAGCTGGCGATAATATTCCGTCGTCAGCGGATAACGTTCCGGTATCCTTGTCGTTGTCGCCCATTGCCTGCTGGAAGTAATTAGAATGTATTCAGCCTGATTTAATGTGGATATGAATCGGTCTAGTTTTTCGGGATTGTCATCCCAGTACATCTCAAAATTCAAACCGCCTTGATATATTCCCCCGTACGGATCGTATCCCTCCATCCGGAGCGGCAGCCCGTCATCCCAAGAACTTTCATTAGCAATGCCTGTCCCCCTCAGTATGATCGCCCCCGCCGGATTCTTCACTGATACCCGCAATTGGTAAACCTGTCCGGCCTTGAGGTCAATAGGTGCACTTAATTTTATTTGTCCTTCAGATTTACCCAGGTTAAATGAAAACCAGCCAGATTCACTATCAAGAACTACTCCCTCCTGATCATTAAGGATGATTTCGAGCATCAGCGGGTTGACTGACAGATTTTCATTTATTATCTCAGGAAAATAAACAGCGGTTAACGCACCCTCTTCTTTCATCTCAAAAGTTGTCATCCAGCTGGATTCTTGCTGAATGATTTTTCCTTCAGGATACGTAAGTAGCTGTTGGGTTGAACCATCATCTGTGTCGATGATCAGTGTGGCAGGGCCGGGAATATTGTGGAACATCCACCTTGTCGCCGCCACTCGCGGATGGGGCGATGTATATATTCTAGAGAACGAAAAAGCCCAACCAGCAGTGAAGAGAAGAGTTAAAATTCCACCGGCTGCAAGCGCAGCACGAAGTGCCTGGGCTGTCACCTTAAGCTTCAGCATCTGGAGGGGACTGTCTTTTATTTTGTCCCAAAGTTCTACCAAAATCCAACCTGCGAAGACAGCCAGGAGCGGATAGATCGGCAGCTGGTAACGCATTGTGCTGTTCCATTGGAGAGATTGCCAGGCAAAATAAACTCCTGTCCAGCCCCAGATCACCAGATGCGGTTTCCAGGATCTTTCTGAAAACATTTTCCAACCCATTAACCCGAACCCGGACCAAGCCAGGATTCCATAAGGCAATCCCATTCCCCACGAGACTATGTTCTTAAACGAAAACCAAATCGGCCTACTCGCCCACTGCAGCGCTGGCGGATAATCAACATCGCCTGACGTTTGAGCCCTGAGTGACTTTAATCCCGAGACCCAATTCTCGTTTAACGCGAAGTTAAAAAACCCGGGACCGCGAAATGCATATGGCTGAAAAATTCGGAATGTGAGCAAGCTTGCCAGCGCGGCTAAAATCAGATATAAAATTATTTTCGGTGCCAGCTGCCCTTTTCTTTCCTCAGGCAACCTGGACCAATAGATCAGTGCTGCCAGGGGAAGTGTGATTGCCACTGGAGCAGCATTGATCTTTGAGGCAACCGCCATACCCAGGGCAATTCCGAAAAACAAATAGGATACCAGGTCTACCTGATCATCTTTCGCGGTAATCACTTCAACGGTAAAATAAACCGCCAGCAGTGTGAAAAAAGTGGCAAATGTGTCCACCGTGAAGAAATGGGACTGCTGGATCTGTAAAACAGCGAAGGCTGAAAAAGCGGCTCCGATTAATCCAACCTTGCGATTGTACAGCCGGGTACCAATAAAAAACACCAGGATAATTGAAAGCAGATCCATCACAGCCGATAACGAACGTCCGACCAGGTAAATGCTTCCATACCCGGTAAACTCTAACCACTCCGCCAGGTACCTGACCATAAATATTGGCAAAGTCCCGTAGACATAAAAACTGTGCCCCTGATTGTTGGGGTTTAACGTGGATATCGAGGTGTCGAAGTATTCCCCGATATTCGATACCGGAAGCAGGCTGGATTCCACCATGGTTAAGAACCGTTCATCGGGATGAAGATGCTGTTCAGCATCCCAATCCAAGCCGACAAACCGTAAATACCCACCTGCGATCAATATGACGATCAGTAAGATGCCTACCAACCAGCGGTTTATATCAGTACTTGTTTTATTGTCCATACACTACCGAATCCAGAGTATTACTGCAAAACATAGTAAAGCATAAAATCCCTACCATCGACTGCAGAATGATAGATTTTATTAATTCCATCAGGATAAAGGTCCTGAAGGACTTCATAGGTGTCCAGATCATCAGGTTTATAAATATAAAGTTTTGGGGCTGCGATGTCAGCTGTTAAACTGATATCATCACGCCAAAGGGCAAAGTCCTTGACTTCCCCCACTGCATGAATGCCGACTAACCGGGTATCTACCCAATGGGGATAGGGAACTACCCAGGCTTGATCTTCATCACCGATAGTCTCAGAAAAATGATGAATAACCTGACCAATTTCAGAGGTATTCCAGGCATTGGTCTTAAATTGCTGATAATAATCAACAAATACAAGTTGAGCGTTTATTTTTGCACTTCCTGTTAAAAGCAGTAAAACAGCTGCCCAGGAAACCCATTTACCCCAACGGGCGGGAAACCCGGATTTGATATTCAAGAATAGGTTTTCCACCGCTATGCCAATCACGATAAAGACAGGGATAATCGCACCAGCGGTTCGATTCAGGGAGGGATTTTCATCCGGAAATGCAATTGATAACATTGACGGCAGCATTAGAATCGGAATCGATAGAAGCAATACCAGATCCATCCAGTGTTTTTTTTGAATATATCGCACCAAGACCAGAATTATACCCAGACTAAACAAGGCTGCCGAAATTATACCCAGGGCAGGTCGACCCGGTATTGAATGAACCCAGATCTGACCATTATCCCACTGGAACATGATCAGCGTCTTCCAAAAATTGGAGAAAAAGATACTCAGGTAGGATCCTGGTAAGGAGATTTCCATGTCTGACATCCGGGTTTGCATCCGATAGGAAAACATATCATAATTAGATATAGCAAACCGCATCAGAGGCAGAAAAATCACCAGAGAAATTAATCCAACCAACAACAGCGCGATGACTGCCTGACGCCGATTATTTTTTAAGGTTGCATGGAGGAAATAAATTAAAAGAGTTACTACCACGGCCACAGGTACAATGCGGAATGGGCTATAGCCGTGTAAACCAAATCCCAGGGCAAGGCCCGCATAAAGAAAATCATTCCAGCGTTTTCTTTTTAAGCCCCGGATCAGGAAAAACAGGGTTGGTGCGGCAAAAGCAGGATAAAGGGCAAAACGCAGCGCAACTCGCGAAATTACATTTGGCCAATAGGCAATACCGGCAAAAAACATTGCCAGCAATCCAACTTCCTTGTTTTTAATCTCTTTTCCCAGCAAATATATAAAGGGAAGAGTAAACAATCCTGCCAGGCAGGTTCCTATTTTTAAACTGAGGAAAGACACATCTGTGCCAAATACTTTCGCAACGGCGGCGGTAAGATATATTTGAAAGGCTTCCCGGCCGGTGTTTCTGGGAAAGAAAATTAAGAACTGCCCTCTCAGAACATCTGTCACATCGATTAGTTTTTCAGCATGATCACTGAACATTTCCGGGGGAACCTGATCTAGCAGATAAAACCGGTATACACCCGCTAAAATAAAGACTCCTGCGACCAGCATTGACCAAGGGGTGATGTGAATGCCGTTTTCCCAAAAGCGTTTCCAGGCAGACTCACATTTTCCCCACCAACCCTCTGGTTTCCAGAGTGACCTCCAGATCATTACCAGAGCAATGACCCATAAGGAAATATTGATACCAGTAAACCGGTTGCCGAGAAACAGCAAAAAAGCCAGGATACCAAACCCGCTGCCAATCCCGAACAGCCCCCAACGGATAGTAAAAGTCCCTGCTTCTCCTTTCTCCGGAATTAGTGGTTCAATTTGCCAATCCCTGAAGATTATCAATAACAGCAGGCTTCCAGCTGCTGCAATATAAAAGAAAATCACCAGAGCCGGGGATCGATCTGGCGGTTCGCTGAATATCTGCGCTGTGATGGCGAATAGGAGAGGAAGAAAAATTAATACTTTCCTCCAGATGTATTTTTTTCGCTGTTTTCCATTGGAGTCAGAATCAGGTGGTCCCTGTTCTTCCTCTGTGGAAGGAATCGTTACTTTACTCTCTTTCCAGAACGTCAATTTTTCAAGAACAAAATCCAGAACACTTGGTTCATCCATAATGACCCGCTCTTAGGCAGACTCCGTTTACTTGATCCGGCGTGTTATATAAAATGAATATGCTCCCTTCTCACTTCGGGGAGAAAGGTCATAATGACGCTGAACTATCCAGCGAGTGATAAATAAATTCCATGGTGCAGGGGCTAGAATCCATTTTCCAAACAAAAATTTACTCACCAAGGATGGAACTCCGAAAAAGTGTCCCCATTCCAATGTATGAAGAGCTTCTGGTGGAAAATAATGCCACCATTCTTCGATTTCAAATCCGGCTTTTTCCAGCCGGTCCCGCCAGATTTCCGGTGAATCACAATGATAGTGGCGGGAAATTCGGTTAAAAAATCTCCGATAGGCATTGGCAAAGCCGTGAAGTTTTAGTTTGTCAAAAAACTGTCCAAAAGATAACGTGTTTAGGAACCGATGATTGGGAACACAAAATATAAAAGGAGCTCCTGGTTTAAGTACTCTGGCCAACTCCAGGACCACAGGATCCAAATCCGGTATGTGTTCCAGGACCGAATTACTGACAGCACTAGAAAAGTAAGCTGAAGGATAAGGCATATTATTACCTTTTGCACAAACAAGGGTTTTGTAAGAACATCGTGATGCCGCTTCGAGAATCGGACCCCACCAAGGATCCAACCCCATATCTGGAGGTTCCTCAAATGCCAGGGATGCAAAATGACCATCCCCACATCCCAGATCAAGGACAGGCGTTGGCAATGTCATATCCTTATAAAAACGAGCCTCTACCGCTCTCAACAAGGCTCGAAAATATGGCAGCTCCTGCAAATGAAGTGTCAGATAATCCTTCAAAGCATATTCCCTAATAACACTTTGTAAATTTGTTCATGAACAGCTGCATTTACCAGCGGATCAAATTGTTTCTCGATCTCATTTGGAGATCCCAGGTATTTTTTCGGCTGGGATACAATTTGAATGATAGCGTCCGCAAGTGCATCCACATCACCAGTAGGAACTACCTCACCCATTCCAGTTAATTTCGGTGGTACGCGGACACCAGGTAAATTCGACGCTATCGACGGTGTACCCCGGATCATGGCTTCAATTTGAACCAATCCAAACGTTTCCGTTGAATTTAAACTTGGAACCACCAGCACATCCAGGTTTTTGTAAAAAAGGGCCATCTCTTCCGGATTTAATACTCCCAGAAACCCCCATTGACCCTGATCCTGATAAGTCTGGATCCTGGGAAGCAGTCTCTCATAATAAGCCTGTTCACCCATTACATCCTGGTACTGCCCTGCATAGAGAACTGTGGTTTCAGGATAGGATTCCATCACTTTTGGCAGGGCATTCAAAAGGATTTCAACGCCCTTTTCAGAAGCAAAACGAGTTGCCATGCCAATGACCGGTGATAATCCCCGGGGATTATTGGTCTTATGAAAATCCTTTACCCTTTTAGCTGAAACCTTAGGCATTGTAACCGGGGGTAATATCACCTGGACCTTATCAGAAAAACGCTGCAGGTAAGGAGAGTGTGAAGCAAAATCTTCAGTATAGGCACCGATTCCGTCTGCCAGCATCCCGGCCAGGTAGTTCATCAAATTAACAATGCTGTTGATGGTCCAATTTATGGGGCTTTTCGGCAGCTTGAGATCACAATGATAAGTAATAAAGGTTGGTTTCTTTAACAAGGTCCCGCGCAGGGCCACTCCAGCTGCATCAAATTGGGGAAGGTGTAGATGGACAATATCATGACCCAAGACCAATTTCCAGGCCAACCACCCGAAGGTAGGCATGATCACACCTTTACTGACCCGGAACAATACTGGGGCGCGGACAATCCTGACCCCATTCTGCACTTCTTCCCGGGGCAGGTCTTTTTCATATTGGGAGGTCAGCACTGTAACTTCGTGACCAAGCTGAACGAGCGACTTTGCCAGCCGTTCAACATAAATGGTCAATCCGCTGGTATGCGGCCGGTAATAGGTTAGAACGGTTAATATTTTCATCGATGCTAATCCGTCAATACCTTTACCCGGTTTCTTCCGGGGAACAACTAGAATAAATCCTGGTTAGTGCGCACCCAGTCAAATAGTTTTCGAATTCCAGTTTCCACATCAATTTCAGGTACCCATCCAAAATCCCTCTTTGCCTTTCCAACGTCAGCTATAAATACCCGTTGATCTCCAGGACGCCAGGTTTGCCAGGAGACCGGAATCTTCTGCCCCAATTCCTTTTCCAGCAGAGGACCGAATTCCTTCCAGATGGACAGGGTGTTGCTTTTCCCACCCCCAATATTATATATTTGTCCCGCAATCTTATCAATATGCTCGGCTGCTTGATCATATACGGTTAACAAATCATCTACATATAATATATCCCGAACCTGTTTACCATCGCCGTAAATCGTGATCGGCCGACCTGTGACAGCAGCAATCACAAACCAAGCAACCCAGCCTTGATCTTCAATACCGAATTGATGGGGTCCATAAATGCAGCTTTGGCGAAATACCACAGTTTTCAAACCAAAAATGCGGTGATAATCCCGCACATATTGATCTCCAGCTCCTTTCGAACAACCGTAAGGAGAATGAAAGTCCAGGGTTTGGGTCTCCGGGATTCCATCTGGGTGGTCAGGGAAATAGTAATTATTTTCTCCTTCCTCGACTTTCACGTCTTCAAGGTCACCATAGACCTTATTTGTCGAGGCATACAAAATCGAAGGTTGCTTTGAAGATTGGCGGGCTGCCTCTAATACGTTCAGGGTGCCCAGGGCATTCACCTCAAAGTCAGTTCTGGGATCGACAACCGATGTTGTCACTGCGACTTGGGCAGCCAGGTGAAGGACCAGATCGGCTGGATCTACGGCAGATCTGATCTCATCAGCATCACGGATATCGCCGACTATAAGCCGGAAAGAGTCCTCCCCGTAAGTACTCTTGAGCCATTCAATATTTCCGGTAGTCCCGGCGCGGGACAAATTATCAAAAATGATTACCTGATCACCCCGGTTGAGCAAACGAGCCGCATAATTAGTACCAATGAAACCTGCTCCACCAGTTATCAAAGTACACTTGCTCATAAGTTATCTTCCTTTCTTTGCTGTTGATTAAACTGCCAGATGTCCCGCAGAGTATATCCTTCTCGTACCAAAGCAAAGGAGCCGAAAAGGGTTGTCACCGCCAGGTTTAAAATATGGCTGGTTAGCGCATATGTGAATGCCGTTGACTGGTCCACGCCGAAAGCTGCTAATGCCAGGGTAATACTTGCTTCATACAAACCTATATTACCAGGAGATGAAGGTACGGATACCCCCAGCCCAAGTGCTCCCAATGCAAACATGGCCCAGATCAATCGCGCATCTGGAATAAATGCTTTCAAGAGGAAATATTGATACAAAATGGCGATCCCCCAACTTAATAACATGAAGGAAAAAACTTTAATAAGCTGCCACGGATCTGAGAGAATAGTCAGTCCGGAAAGAATTGATAGCAGCTGTTTAATTAACCAGGCTTGAACCTTGGTCCAGGGAAGGGAAATCCCCTCCAGCCATGCCAATACCTGATTCTGATTCTTTACCAGGAAAAATAAAGTTCCAAATCCCAACAGAACCAAGCCCCCCAAAACGGATGCATACACAATCCCCTGAGAGAAATTTAATACAAATGTCAGCCCTGTCAGAAACAGGCATACGGTAAATATAATGTCATACATTCGTTCCAAGAGAATGGTCGGGAAAGCCTCCCAGAAAGTGAACCCTGATGGGATTAACAAAAAAGCCCTTGCCACCTCTCCGATCCGGAAAGGAAGGATCGTATTTACAAAGTACCCTGCATTCAAAATCAGAAAGGACTTCCCAAATGAAATCCTATTCTTCAATATTATCCTCCAGGCAGCTGCCCGGGTCATGAGGGATACAAATAACAGAACCAGAACCAGCGCAATCCAGATCAAATTCACCTGTTCCAGGGCAGAAAGAACTTGCTTCCCATCCGCAAACCAGATCAGGACAGCAAGTGCTGTTACGCTGATCACGATCCCAAATACCAGCCTGAGTTGAACTTTATTTTCCTTCACTTTAGTCATCATCGAGTCTCAGTACAGCCATAAAAGCTTCTTGTGGGAGATCAACATTTCCTACTCTTTTAAGTCTTTTCCGGCCTTCTTTCTGATTCTCTAGTAATTTTCTCTTCCTGGTTACATCTCCTCCATAAAGTTTTGCAGTGACATCCTTACGGAGAGCCTTTACATCTGATCGGGAAATTATCTTTCCTCCTGCCGAAGCCTGAATCGGCACAGCGAAATGATGGGGAGGAATGATTTCTTTTAATCTGTTGACAAGAATCTTCCCCTTCCGGTAGGCTTTATCCCGGTGCACTATGGATGCCATTCCATCCACCGGCTCTCCATTGACAAGAATCTCCAACTTAACCAGATTCTCTTTCCGGTAGCCGGCAAAGGAATAATCCATGGAAGCATACCCCCGGGTGGCTGATTTTAAGTAATCAAAAAAATCCACAATCAGTTCAGAAAGCGGAATCTGAAAATTAAGCTGCACCCGAGTGAGTGACGGGTAATGCTGGTTTATATAAGTTCCCCTTCTCGTGGTCACCAATTCCATAACCGGGCCATAATACTCCAGAGGCAGAAATACCTGCAAATCCATCCAGGGTTCCTGAATTTCTTCCACAAGGCTGCGATCAGGTAAATCTGCTGGCGAATCAATCTCTATCACTTCCCCGTCCCTCAATAGAGTGCGATATTTTACGGAGGGGGCAGTCGCTATGATGTCCAGATTATATTCCCGTTCCAATCTTTCCTGGATAATTTCCATGTGAAACATCCCCAGAAAACCGCACCGAAATCCCAAATTGAGGGCCTGGGAGGATTCCGGTTCAAAAACCAGGGCAGCATCATTCAACTGCAGTTTTTCCAGGGCATCCCGCAAATTTCCATACTCCTCGTTAACCACCGGGAAGAAACCGGCAAAAACCATCGGTTTTGCCTGGATATACCCCGGCAGTGGCTGAGAAGCAGGGTTATCCGCATAGGTAATGGTATCTCCAACCCGGCACTCATGGACTGATTTTAATCCAGTTGCGATATATCCAACCTCTCCCGGATAGAGGACCTCCACTGGCGTCATTGCCGGCGAGAAAATCCCCAGTTCAAATGGTTCTACATCTCTACCCGCAGCCATCAGGTGCAGTTTGTCCTTCTTGTTGATGATACCATCATAGATCCGGATATAAGCAACAACACCTTGATAAGAATTGTAATGGGAATCAAAAATCAGTGCCCTCAGCGGATTTCCTGGATGGGCTTCCGGGGGCGGAACCTCCTGAATGATTTTTTCTAGCACAGACTGAATATTTTCTCCATCTTTGGCAGAAATCCGGAGAATGGAATCGGGAGGAGTTCCCAATAAATCGCTAATATTTTGAGCAATCTCATCAGGTCTGGCAGCTGGCAGGTCAATTTTATTAATGATGGGTATGATTTCCAGATCTGCTTCCAGGGCAGCATACATATTGGCTATCGTTTGCGCTTCCATCCCCTGCGCGGCATCCACGATCAGCAAGGCCCCTTCACAGGCTGCCAATGCCCGGGAGACTTCATATCCGAAATCTACATGCCCGGGTGTATCGATCAGATTCAATTCATATTCATAGCTATCCAGGCCTGTATATTTCATCTGAACAGCGGAGGCTTTTATGGTCACTCCCCTCTCCCGTTCCAGTTCCATATTATCCAGAACCTGGTCTGCCATATCCCGCACCGATACCGTATTGGTAATCTGCAGCAGCCGGTCAGCCAAAGTAGATTTGCCGTGGTCTATATGAGCGATAATTGAGAAATTCCGAATTTTATTAATATCCATAAACAGGTCATAGTATACCCGATGTATCAGTACCCTGGAAACATTTCAGGGGAATCCTGCCTATACCATCGCGTTTTACTTTACCCGGACCAATGAAAACAGGACAATCATCCCTATTCCTATTAGGGTAATTCCGTTTCCCACACCCAAGCTATCCACCAGAAATCCCAACAGAGGGGCAACTATAGCTGAGAAAATCGTTGTAAACTGAGATTCTGTTGATAGTCCTGATGCCATAACCTTGGATGAGATTTGATCACTGATGATCCCTACATTGATTGGGCGGCGAATGTTGTTAATCACATACAAACCGAGAAAACAAACTACCGCCAGAGGAATAATCTGCATATTGGTTGTCACTCCAGAGAAGATCAGCATCCCTGCTCCAAGCAGATAGGTGAAATTTACTGCCCGCGATAAACTGCTAAACCGTTCGCTGAATATATAAGCACTCCTGGAGGCCAGGCTGGTGAGAAGGTAAATTCCAAAATAAACCAAACCGATGATAACTGCCTCCCGGCGGGTATCATCCAGGTAAGTAAAAACAGAAACAGAAAGTGCCAGAACTGCCAGTATCGTCTGTAAATAATCTTTCGCGGATTTAAATACACCCGTAAAGCTGGCGCTGTTTAATATTGCTTTCATCACAGACCCATTTGAAAATATCTGGACAAATTCGCGGGAGGTTGCTTTTACCCGACTCCAGATCTCGCCTTTCTTTAGCCGGTGTAATTTTCCATCCAGAATTTTTGGGTAGGAAATTACATTTATCAGATCCAATAAATAGGGAACAGTGGAAGCCAGGAACATCACTCGGTAGCTGCCGGTGTAAAATACCAGACCAGCGGCAACCAGGGAATTAAGTGCTGATCCAAATTGGGAAGCGCTGCGGGTTAAACCGTAATAAGCAACTTTCAGATCACTGATTCCCTGAATATTCAAATATTCAAGAATTAACGCTTTATGGGTTCCTGAGCGGAAAGCCTCCCCAAACGCAAATAGTACCATTGCCAGAGCTAGGAAAATGAAGTCTTTCAGAAAATAAAACATCAAAAACGAGGCGATGTAAAACAAAAAAGCAGCGACCATCGACCGCCTTCTTCCAAATGAATCAGCAATGACACCGGTCGGAATCTCAAGGATATTAGTGGCAACATCCCGGATAGAATACAAAATCCCGATCTGCAAAAATGATAATCCGTAGGATCGGAAAATAAGCAAAATGAAGGGATCAAAAAACCGCAGGTTTTTAAGAAATCCATATAATGAAAACTTGTAAAACATGCGGTCTCTGGTAATCATTTGCATTATTACCGTTTTCCTTGAAGGTGAATTAGCTCTGAATGATTAAAGGCTCTGCCGAATTCCCGGCAGTAGTTAAAATAGGGATGAGATAAAGGTTTGGATCGGTTCCTTTGAACTTTGATCACCGGGAAACGACAACCAGGTCAAAAATTCTGTGTTCCCCTCCGGTCCAACAAGGGGGGATCGGATCAGTCCGTTGACTTGATAGCCCTGTTCACAAGCCGAGTTCAATATCTCGGTTAAGACCCGTTGGTGGATTTCCGGATCATGAATCACTCCCACCCCCCTGGCAGCTTCCTCCCTCGTCGCCTCAAATTGAGGTTTGATTAAAACCACCGCTTCTCCTCCTCCAGTTGGAAACCAGCTGCTGATCACGGGGAGGATTCTTTTCAACGAGATAAACGACACATCCACAGTGATGAATTCCACCGGTTCGGGCAGGGCTGCCAGGAATCGGGCATTGGTCCGTTCCATGACCACAACCCGGGGATCATTCCGAAGCTGCCAATCTAAAATACCATAGCCTACATCAACCGAGTAAACTCTGGAAGCGCCCTTGATCAGCAGGCAGTCGGTGAATCCACCAGTAGAGGCGCCAACATCGGCACATACCCGATCTCTGACAATCAACGGGAGTTGTTCAAAAGCTGCCTCCAGCTTTTCCCCACCGCGGGAAACGTATTTTGAATTCTGGATAAGGGTTATTTCGTCCTCATCATATACTTTTTGCGAGGCTTTCATAACCACCTGTCCCAGGTGACGTACTTTACCAGCCATAATAAAGCGTTTGGCTTCTTCCAGATTATTGACCAGTCCCCTTTCTACCAGAACATGATCCACTCGCTTGTTATTCGCCATATCTTCTATTTTAACATGCCCCTCGATTATAGGGGTTGTACTTGCAATTCCTACCACCTCCCCAAAAATCGTGCTATTATTTCATTATGATTGCAGCCTTGATTAAATCAATGCGCCCAAAACAGTGGGCCAAAAGCATATTCATTTTTACCGCCCTGATCTTTGACCGGAAGCTGCTGGACCAAAGCGCTTTTCTTCACACGCTGGCCGGAGCGATCCTGTTTAGTTTAATCGCCAGCGCTGTTTATATTATTAACGATATCGCGGATCTTGAAGCAGATCAAAACCACCCCAAAAAGAAGCAGCGCCCGATTGCCTCGGGCAAACTTCCAATACCGGCCGCCTGGACCGCAGGAATAGGATTAATCCTGATTTCGCTTCCACTGGCGTATATGCTTTCACCAGCGTTTTTTGGAATATGTGCCCTCTACATAACCCTGAATTTGTTTTATTCTTCCTGGTTGAAACATGTTCCCCTGATCGATGTGCTTGTCTTGGCATCCTTTTATGTCCTGCGGGTGACAGCTGGTGTTACTTTAATTGAGGTGAAACGCTTTTCCCCCTGGTTGTACGTTGTAACATCCTTATTTGCTTTATTTATCGGTTTGGGGAAACGGCGGGCTGAACTGGTTTTACAAATCAACAATTCCAGCGAGTCGCGGCCTGCCCTTGATGGGTACTCGATTGGACTGCTGGATCAGCTGATTAACATCGTTTCCGGAACCACCATCATAGCCTACAGTCTGTATACTTTTTCAGCACCGAATCTGCCTGAAAATCATTCCATGATGCTGACCATTCCTTTTGTCCTCTATGGGATCTTCCGCTATCTGTATTTGATCCAGATTGGAGAAGGAGGGGCGCCAGAGGATATTGCCCTCTCCGACCGCCCTCTTCAGGCGGCGATCCTGCTCTGGTCATTCAGCATCCTGATGATATTTTATATTTATTAATCCATGACTGCTTTTACTGCAACTGCCCCCGGAAAAATCATTTTGTTTGGCGAACACGCGGTCGTTTATGGCGAACCTGCGATTGCCGTCCCAGTCTCCTCTATCCAAACTAGGGTCTGTGTCAATGCCCTAATCGGCGGAAGTTCCGGTGAAATTCTAATTGATGCTCCAGACATCTCCCTCTCGGCCGCTGTAATTGAGTTGGATCCGGATCATCCTCTGCGGGCGGCTGTTGTGGCGGTATTAGGTAATAAAGATCCAGGGGAAATTCCAGCCTGTAAAATTCAGATCTCGTCAACTATTCCAACTGCTTCAGGGTTGGGCTCGGGAGCAGCCGTGTCGGCGGCTTTAATCCGGGCACTCTCTGCATTTTTAGGTCGGAGACTAACAGATGAACAGGTCTCTCACCTCACCTTTGAAGTGGAAAAAATCCACCATGGTACTCCCTCTGGAATTGACAATACAGTCATTGCCCATCAAAAACCAGTTTATTATGTAAAAGGCGAGCCGTTTCAGTTTCTATCAATCGGTACCCCATTTTCAATCCTGATCGCTGGGAGTGAAATTCCCGGTCATACACGGGAGGCGGTTAAGCAAGTTCGGCAAAATAGGATTAACGATCCTGACCGTTATAATTCGTTATTTAAGTCTATCGGTGAGATTTCAAAGATGGCAAAAGAACTGATTGATACCGGCTCTCCGACGGAACTTGGTCCGCTGATGAATGAGAACCATATTCTGCTGCAGGAACTGGGAGTTTCCACCCCGAAATTAGATTTACTTGCGGATACCGCCATACAAGCCGGTGCTCTGGGAGCAAAACTGTCCGGCGGAGGACTGGGGGGAAATATCATTGCTCTGGTGGATGAAGGAATAGATCAAATCACCGAGGCATTAACCAAATCCGGCGCAGTTTATACACTGAACTCCAATGTCCCATCCACCAAAATTTCAGCATAATAATCCGGAAAATCGGCCGATTTCTGCCTGATTCCTAAACTTTTTCTTCATAAATAAAAAATGATCCCTATGATATGATAGGTTGGATTATTTTGAGAAGGAGAATAACAAAAGATGAACATATCAATGTGGCGAAAAGCCTTACAGATCATCCCAAAAGTCAGCAAAGAGGAGTGGGATGAGCTGGATCTGGTTTCCCGCTGGTTAATCGCCACCCGGGCAGCTGTCCTGGTGACAACTATTTTATCTGCAGTGTTAGCAGGAATATTTGCATTCCGCGCGGGCGAGTTTAAATTCTGGCCCTGGCTCTTAGTCACCATTGGGTTGTACTTGGCCCACGGCACAAATAATTTCTTAAATGATTATACGGATTTCGTTCGCGGTGTAGACGAAGACAATTACTACCGGGCTCAATATGGACCTCATCCCCTGCTCCACGGTTTGATGACCAAGAAGGAACTGCTCACTTACGCTGCTGTTACCGGCGCTCTGGCTGCTGCCTGCGGAGTCGCTTTGGGCATTATGAGGGGAGAATATACCTGGCTTTTGATGGGATTGGGCACCTTTTTTGTGCTTTTTTACACCTTTCCCCTGAAATACATAGCTCTGGGCGAATTTACCGTGCTGGCTGTTTGGGGACCTCTGATGGTTGGGGGCGGATATTATGTCATCACCGGATTACCCTGGGATTGGAATATTGTCCTAGCGAGTTTGCCTCACGCCTTTGGCGTGACCGCGATGCTATTCGGCAAACATATTGATAAACTGGGGCAGGATAAAGAACGCAAGATTTACACCTTACCGGTAGTCTTGGGAGAAAAATTGGCTCGCTGGACCATGACCATCCTGCTTTTTATGGAGTACCTGATGGTCATTTATTTGATCTTCACTCACTTTTTCACGCCGGTGATGCTGCTGGTACTGGCAGCACTGCCCGTTTTCATTCAAATCTGGCCCATTCTTTCAAACCCAAAGCCTGATGAGAAACCAGAAGACTTTCCAGATGTGTGGCCGAATTATTATGTAGCAGCAGCATTTCATCACACTCGGTGTTTCGGTGGGTGGTTTATCCTGGCTGTTATCGCTGATACAGTGGTTAAACTGATTTGGCCTGGTTTCTGGGGATAATCAAAAATTCACCGGGAATCAGTCCTGACAAACAACTTATAACAGGGCGATGCCGGTACCCGCCCTGTTTCCATCTCTTGACCCTACCTCAAGCTCTGACTACAATATCTTTATGGAGAATATCGGACCAAACCACTCTGGAGATCAATTGGTTTTTCTAAAACTCGGCGGATCACTTATCACTGACAAACACACCGCCCGTTCCCCTCGCCGGGAAGTGATCAACCGCATCGCCAGGGAGATAGCTAACTCACTTTACAAAAACCCCCGGCTGCAAATTATTCTAGGGCACGGTTCCGGATCATTTGGACACATTTCTGGTAAAAAATACGGAACCTTGAACGGTGTGCATACTCTGGAGGAATGGCGGGGGTTTGCTGAAGTCAGGTATGATGCATCATTATTAAACAGAATCGTGCTCGATTCATTAATGGACGCAGGTATATCTGCGCTTTCATTTCCCCCCTCTTCTACTGTAATCACCCAGCAACGGAAAATTATAACCTGGGATCTCGAACCCCTGCAGTATGCTTTGAGGAAGGGCCTGCTGCCTGTTGTATATGGCGATGTGGTCTTTGACACTAGTCGCGGGGGCACTATCCTGTCCACTGAAGACCTATTTTTTCATTTAGCGCTTCAGTTTAAACCGGAGCGCATCCTGCTTGCTGGAAAGGATCCAGGGGTGTGGGAAGATTACCCGGATTGTACCTCCCTACTTAAGGAAATCACACCAACTGATCTGCCCACTCTCCAGAAAATAATCCGTCAGTCCGGAGCGCCCGATGTTACAGGAGGGATGGAAGCGAAAGTGAAAAAAATGCTTCAGCTCAGTGATAAACTTCCAACCCTGGAAACAGTCATTTTCTCAGGTGAAGACCCGGAAATCATTCAATCCATCTTGGGTGGAGATGCTATAGGCACTGTCCTGCACGGCTAGCTTTCTGGATTATTATCCACCCCCTACTTTCCACAGATAACGCATAAAATGTATCGGTTATAATGGATAGCACCTTTAAATCAATGAGGATGAATGAATATCTTATCGAAAACACAAAAACAGCTACTGACAAAGGAGAGGGATCTCTTAAACCAACTCCGGCTCTCGTTAGCTGAATATGGAATAAAAGAAGAAGATCAAGCAGCTCTAACGGAATCCATCCGACAGCTGGACGATTTCTTTTTACTGGTTGTAGTAGGCGAATTTAATGCTGGAAAGAGCGCTTTTATCAACGCCCTGCTGGGAGATAATATTCTTGCAGAAGGCGTGACTCCCACAACCACAAAAGTGAATATCCTGCGATACGGAGAGGAACAAGAAAAAACCAGCCTTTCAGAAAGCGTTGAGAGTTTAACATTCGATGCGGACTTTCTTAAAGAAATCAGCATTGTAGACACACCCGGGACTAATGCAATCATCCGGGAACACGAGGAAATCACTTCCCTTTTTATCCCCCGGTCAGATCTAATCCTGTTTGTCACCTCTGCCGACCGTCCTTTCACTGAAAGTGAAAGGATATTCCTGGAAAAAATCCGTTCCTGGGGCAAAAAGGTGGTTCTGGTTATCAACAAAATCGACATCCTGCAATCTCCCGAAGCGCTGGAAGAAATACTTGATTTTGTGGCAGAAAATGCCAAAACAACGCTCAAAACCACACC
The DNA here is from genome assembly GCA_964532455.1 of uncultured Anaerolineales bacterium. GTDB lineage: Bacteria > Chloroflexota > Anaerolineae > Anaerolineales > UBA11858 > B10-G9. Next base: position 13,003 of record CAZHHT010000025.1, on the reverse strand, counting down.
TGCCATTTTTCCAATCAGCGCCCAACAGGCTCTCAATGCCAAACAGGGAAAACCTGAATTGTGGGAAGAAAGCCAATTTGAAGCGCTGGAATCCTATATCATCACAACCCTGGATCAGGAAAGCCGTTTACAGCTTAAACTGCTAAACCCTCTTGGCGTAGGCAAACATTTGTCCAATCAGTATGCGGAGTTTTTTGATCACCGGTTGAAATTGCTCCAAGGTGATCTAGATTTGATCAAGGATGTAGAAGATCAGGTGATCGTTTTCCGGAAAGATATGCTGGAAAGTTTTCAACTCAGGATGTCAGACATCATCAAGGTCCTCCTGGAGTTGGAACAGCGCGGCGAGGATTTCTTTACAGAGTACATCCGGCTGGGCAGGATTTTTGATTTGATGAAAAAAGAGAAAATTCAGAAAGATTATGAGGAGATAGTAATTGCCGATCTTCCGACTCAAATTGAACAAAAAGTGACCGCGATCATCGACTGGCTGGTTGATGCCAATTTACGGCAGTGGCAAGCCATTACCAACCATATTTCAGAGGGACGGCAGAAACATAAAGGCAGAATGGTCGGGGAAATAGGAAATTTTATCTACGACCGGGAACGATTGATTAACAGCATCCAGAAAGAGGCAAAGCGGGTAGTAGAAAGCTACGATAAAACCCGAGAAGCAGATCAAATCGCCCGCAGTTCTCAAAATGCTGTTGCGGCGACAGCTGCAATAAGCGCAGGAGCAGTTGGTTTGGGAACTCTGGTGACGGTTCTAGCGACGACAATGGCAACTGATGTCACCGGTATTCTGCTGGCAGGAGTCATGGCAGCTCTGGGCTTATTCATCATCCCCACCCGCCGGAGAAATGCAAAAAAAGATATGCGGATAAAAGTTAAAGCGATGCGCAATCAGCTAACTGATTCCTTATCAACTCACTTTAATCAGGAAATTGAGCGCAGTCTGCAGGAGATTAAAGATACAATTGCACCCTATACCCGGTTTATCCGGTCAGAAAACGAAAAGAATCATCTTGCGCATCAATCCCTTAAGAACTATTACGGAGAAATTATTAATCTGATAGATCAGGTTGAATCCTCAAAAAAATAAGCCTGGGTTGACAGAGTCCCATCCAACCATTAAACTGGATTTGCTCATTTACACCGGGGAAGAGAGGAACACATGGTAATTACAAGAGAAAAGCGGGAAGAAAAGGAATGTCTTTGTTTAGCGCCTTACGGAATATGCAGCAAGGATAGTAAAGGACGCGAACACCCTGATTCCACACCCATATACCGGACAGCGTTCCAGCGTGACCGGGATCGAATCCTGCACACAACCGCTTTTCGCCGGCTGGAATACAAAACACAAGTATTCCTTAACGCAGAAGGCGACTATTACCGCACCCGGTTAACTCATACTCTCGAAGTATCCCAAATCGGACGCACGATAGCCCGGGCACTAGGTGCTAATGAAGATCTCGAAGAAGCCATCTGCCTTGCCCATGATTTGGGGCACTCTCCGTTTGGTCACTCGGGGGAGAAGATTATAAACCAGTTGATGAAAGACCACGGAGGATTTGACCACAACAGACAATCCTTGCGGATTGTCACCAAGCTTGAAAATCGCTTTCAAGATTTTCCAGGACTTAACTTAACCTGGGAAACCCGGGAGGGTATTGTAAAACATGAAACCGAGTATGACATCTCGGACGCAGAAGATTACAACCCTGCCCTGCGGGGCCACCTTGAGGCGCAGATTGCCAATGCGGCAGATGAACTTGCTTACTCGGCCCACGATCTGGATGACGGACTGCGGTCTGGCTTGATATCTGCCTCTATGCTTGAGAATTTGGCTCTTTGGAAAATCCTGGCGAAAAGTGTCGGATGGGAAGGTGGCGAACTGACCGAATTAGACCGTAATAGGATTATCCGACGGATGATTGGAATTGAGGTCGAAGATGTAATCAAAACCACAGATAAAAAAATCCAGCAAAGTGGAGTTACATCCGTGGAAAGTCTACAAAAATTACCCCACAATGTGATCGGTTTTAGCGATCACATGCAACAATATAACCGGGAATTGAAAGATTTTCTATATAAGAATCTCTATCAAAGTTATCGTGTCATCCGGATGCAGGTTAAAGCGGAACGGATCATCAGCGATCTCTTTGCCGCTTACCAGAAGGAACCACTAATGCTGCCTAATCACATTCAGAACAGGATTGAGAAAAAAGGTTTGGAGAGATCCACCTGTGACTACATTGCAGGCATGACGGACCGGTTTGCGATTGATGAACATCAGAAGTTATTTGATCCGATGCAGAGACCATAAGGTAATCTTAATAAAGGATTAGGACAACATGCAGGACAAAGGAAAAATATATTTAACAAAAGAAGGAAAAGGCAAGCTTCAAATAGAGCTCGAAGAACTGGAAGGGCCGCGGCGGATTGAGATTGCTGCCAGACTAAAATCAGCGATTGAGATGGGTGATTTATCCGAAAACGCTGACTACCACAAAGCCAAGGAAGACCAGGGATTTCTTGAAGGTAAAATTCTGGAAATCAAACATATACTCAATTTTGCAATAATTGCGTCAGAGAAATCAAACGGGCAGGATACTGTCAGCGTGGGCTGTAAAGTCACTGTGCAGGAAGAGGATTTTCCCCCTGAGACCTACTATCTGGTTGGAAGCAAGGAAGCAGATCCGATCCAGAATAAAATATCTCATATCTCTCCTATTGGCAATGCTTTACTAAAAAAACGGGTTGGGGATATTGTGAACGTAACAACTCCCGACGGGGTATTTGAGCTTAAGATCATTTCGATTGATTAATCAAAAGATTCCTTAAGTTATTAAAGTAAAAAGGCTCCCGGAGCTTTGAAAGCTCCGGGAGCCTTGGGTTTCTTCCTACACTCTAAAACTCGTCAAAATCAAATGGTTCCGGTTCAACTGCCGCCCCATCATTGGGCCAGACAGACATCTCGATGGACAGCCGATCAAAGAAGCTTTCCTCTGGCAGAGGGCCTTCTCCGTATCCCATATCCATCACACGCCCGATAATGCGCAGATTATTGGTTGCCAAGACAAACTCCACTCCCGGATCTGCCAGGACCGGTTCGCCTTTCTTTTCCAGTTCTGACCGAATAACATCATCATAAAACGCGTGGCCGCTCATCAAGACTTTTGTAACCGTCTTGATATCATTCTGGTCAAACAGCCAAACTTCAAAAGCCGTCACCCGCTTTGGTTCTCCCACACCTATCGCTTCGGAAATTCCTACACCACACTCTCCCAGGAATTCACCAGCAGCGGATTCTATGCTGAAGGAGTCATCAAAAAGATTGTCTCCCAACACATAGGTTGTCACAAATTGATGCATGGGAGGGGATTCTCCTCGATCATCAAAATTGGTGGAATCGATTTTCGAGGTGATTTCCTGTGCCATACTAACTGCGGATTTAGGAGCTGCATTCCCGGCAACACGCTTTCTCAGGAAATACCTGATAACTAATGCGCCTGCCAATACAATTGTGACCAGCAAGGCCCACTTGAACAGTTTGTTACTAGGCTCTTCCTCGAGCGCTAACTCCTCAAGCTCATATGTCAGGTACGTCAGCTCTACCACATCTCGGAAAGAATCAATATCGCTGACCAACTGCCCTGAAGGGTTAAACTCCACATCAGACAAATAGGTCGAAGCGTCCTCACCAAGACGGTCATAGCGCTCTTCTGCCAGAGCTGCATCCTGATTTAACGCATAGGAATCTACAGCCATGCGCAGATAATCTGTTTTCAGATCCTCTCTCAGCTGAACGATTGAGCCGTCCACCCACTCTACGGGGGATATCACCCACCCATATAGCAAACCTAGAATAATCCCCACTACGATTCCGATTACAGCCATAATGGGAGGGCTGTTAAAACCCTTCTTAAAATTGTCCTGGATTTTATCCATAATCAATCTCCATGTGATAATGAAAGTTGAAGCAACTGGAGGCCAGATATTGATATTGTAGACGAGAGACGGTTTTCCTGCAATGTTCTCAACTATTCTGGTACCTCAAACCTATAGATGCAAGGTCTGTGCCATTGTCAAATATATTTTTTCCTATCAAAGAAATCCAAATTTTATCGTTTTTATAGCTTACCGGCCAGGATTAACCCACTGCTGCCTAGATTAATGTAACAAGCGGTGGATCAGATAATTCCACCGCTTGTTATTTTTGTTGAATTAATCTTGATGATTATCCGGTTTCTTTCCGGATCTCATCTAATTTAAACTCCAGGTTACACACTATACACTGGGCATGGTTTTTGTTTGCAGCTACTAATAATCCCCCGCAGCTAGGACAGGGCTCTGGCAGCGGTTTTTTCCAGGAGGAAAAATCACATTCGGGATAATTTTCACATCCGTAAAATGTTCTGCCTTTTCTTGTCCGACGTTCAATCAATTCCCCCCCATCTTCAGGGCAGGCTACACCAATTTTTTCCAACCAGGGTTCTGTATATTTGCAATTGGGATAATCACTACAGGCAATAAATAGTCCATACCGGCCCCATTTTTGAACCAGATCATGACCACATTTTGGACATGCTCTGCCAACAGGTTCTAGACTGGGCTCTATTTTTGGCATTTCCCGTTTTGCAATTTCAAGCAATTCGGAAAATGGTCCGTAAAATTCACTCACAATTTCCTGCCATTGTTCACTACCGGAAGCAACCTGATCCAGATCCCTTTCCATCTGGGCTGTAAACCCGACATCTACAATAGAGGGAAAATATTCTGAAACCAGATCATTAACAATAAAGCCAATCTCGGTTGGAAACATCCGCCGTCCATTTCTCAGTACATAGCCGCGCTGTTGAAGGGTTCCCATTGTCGGTGCATATGTGGAAGGGCGGCCGATCCCATTTTGCTCTAGCGCACTGACCAGAGAAGCCTCAGAATACCGGGCAGGGGGTTTTGTAAAATGCTGTTCTGGAAGCAGATTAATTAATTCCTGCTGCTGCCCTTCTCTCAGGATATTTGGAATTCGCTCCAGGTCTTTCTCAGCTTGTGAGGCTTTGCCGTTGTTTCGGTCATATACTTTCAAGAATCCGAGGAATTTCACTTTCGACCCGGACGCCCGGAGGACATAGACATGAGCTGATCCATTTGCTCCCACAATAACATTTATCGTATCGTATACTGCAGCGGACATCTGGGAAGCGACAAATCGCTGCCAGATCAATCTATACAATTTGTATTGGGAGTTGTTAAGGAATGACTTAAGTGCCTTCGGCGTTCGGCTTACCGATGTCGGTCGTACTGCTTCATGAGCCTCCTGAGCCCGTTTGGCTTTTGTTGTATAATGCGGAATTTCCGCGGGAACATACTCCTCACCATATATGCTTTTAACAAAATCCCGTGTACTTTCCCGCGCCCCATCGGAAATATTCGTCGAATCAGTTCTCATATAGGTAATCAGACCGGTCTCACCACCATTGCCAACATCAATTCCCTCGTAAAGCTGCTGGGCGACAGCCATGGTTTTTTTTGCAGAAAAATTCAACTGTCGGGAAGCATCCTGCTGCAGTGTGCTGGTGATAAACGGCGGAAAAGGTTTACGTTCCCTGGTTCCCCGACGGATTTTCCGTACTTCATAGTGGGCTGTGCCCATGTCCCGCAGAATAGGCTCAAGGGATTCCTTTGTACTGACCTGTATTTTTTCCCCATCCAGGTGAGTAAGTTTGGCTAAATAGGTCATGCTTTTATCATTACTCAGAGGACAAAGTTCTGCATCAATCGACCAGTATTCTTCTGGTACAAAAGCTTCAATTTCCCTTTCCCGGTCCACAATTAATCGCAGCGCTACAGATTGCACTCTACCGGCGGATAAACCGCCCCGGACCTTGGACCATAAGATCGGTGTTATCTGAAATCCAACCAGCCGGTCAACAACCCGCCGTCCCTGCTGCGCATTTACCAGATTCATATTAAGCCCAATCGGGGCGGCAAATGCTGACTCAATTGCCGATCGGGTAATTTCATGAAAAACAACCCTTTTGGTCCGTTCTGGATCCAGTTCAGCTGCTTCTATTAAATGCCAGGCAATTGCCTCCCCTTCCCGGTCAAGGTCGGTCGCCAGGTAAATCTCCTCTGCTTCCTTGCCTAACTTTATCAGTTCTTTCACCACATCCCGTTTTTCATTTGGAACCCGATACCGGGGTTCAAAATTATTCTCCAGGTCAACAGATAACTTGGATTTCAATAAATCCCTGATATGTCCGACAGAAGCTTTTACCTTGTACTCTTTTCCAAGGTAGCGGCTAATGGTGCGGGCTTTTGCAGGAGACTCAACAATCACCAGTTTTCCACTGCGGGGTTTTTCTTTTTTTGTTTTCCTCTTGGTGATCTCTGGCGGTGTCATCCCTTCATGAGCTTCGGTTTTACCCATCCGGAACATATTTGTTCCACAAACCGAACATGTTCCTCGTGTCCCGGGTGTACCGGTAGCGGTAAACACCGCGGTTGGTGATCCCATTTCACGTTTTTCTTTACACTTCACACAATACGCCTTCAAATCTGACCTCCAGATTTAGTATAAAATCAATAATAATAAACCTTTATTCCTCAAACAACAGGAGATCTTTCGATCGCCTTTACATTAACTCGGAACGTCCCTCGCTTTCGAGCTGTTTAACAATCTGGCGGACTTCCTGGGCCCGGTCCCGGTCAGAGATCAGTAGAATATCGCCAGTATCAACTACAATTAAATCCCGGGCACCAATGGTTACCACCGTTCTGGGATTATCCGCTGAAAATATCAATGTGCCGGAAGTATCCAGGGAAATATGCTCACCTCCCTGGCAAATATTTCCATCCGCATCAGCAGGCAATACGTCAAAGAGGGCTTCCCAACTGCCCACATCATTCCACTCTAAACCAGCGGCAGGAATGACCGCCACCTTGCCTGCATTTTCCATAATGCCGAAATCTATTGTTTCCGGCTGGATATCAGGCCATACTTTCCGGATCACGTTTTCCTGGTCAGTGGTTCCCCAGGCTTCCGCAATGACTTTGATCTGGGAGGAAAGCTCACTCATCTGACGAGAGATTTCATTAAGTATGATCTCTGTCCGCCAGAAAAACATCCCTGAATTCCAGGAATACTCCCCGCTTGAAAGCATTCGTTCCGCTTCTGGGAGATCTGGTTTTTCGGTGAATTCCCTTACTTGAAAGACATCCAAATCCTGATATCTACCAATCAAATCGCCCCACCGAGTATATCCATACCCGGTTGCGGGATATGTAGGCGTCACTCCCAGAGTGACCAAATAATCCTCTCCTGCAACCTGATATGCGGAGGTTAGAATCTGCTGGAAAAGCTTTAAATTACCAATAATATGGTCGGCTGTCAAGACCGCCATGACAGCATCAGGGTCTCTTTTCCCCAAAACAACCGCTGCGTAACCTACCACCGAAGCTGTTCCTCTTGGCATCGTTTCCAGTAAAAAGTTTTCTGCAGGGATTTCCGGACACTGCTTTTTTAACTCCGCGGCCTGTTCTTCCACAGTGACTACATAAATATGGTCTGATGAAAAAACTCCCTGCAGGCGATCCACAGCAACCTGGAACAATGATCGGTCCTGCCCAATCGCGAGCATTTGTTTGGGACGGCTCTTTCGTGAAAGAGGCCAGAGTCTGGTTCCTCCCCCGCCAGCCATAATAACAGCATAATAATTTTCGTACATGTTATCTTCCTTCCCTATCCTGATTCAAATTAATATGATACACGGCATTCAATTCCTGGATTGCCACATATTTCATCCCGAACGTTTTACGCACCATTCCTTTTAATTCCATCAGGGCCAAGGTTGAGGTTACCTCTTCAATCGGTAAATTAACCTGAGAGCAAATCTCATCAACATGAAGAGGTTCTTCACCCACTGCCTGGTACAGGACAGCTTCTTTAGGATCTCTCGGCAGGGCTTTCCTGATCACTCTCTGTTCCGCAACCAGGGTCATATTCAATAAATCCAGTACATCCTGCGGATCCAGCAGAGGGTGCGCTCCCTGTGAGATCAATAGATTAGTGCCTTTGCTCATCGGCGCAGATATATTACCCGGAACAGCGAATACTTCTTTTCCCTGTTCAGCTGCATAGGTGGCGGTAATCAACGCCCCGCTTCTTTCACCCGCTTCAATCACGATGATGATTTTTGACAAACCCGAAATAATTCTATTTCTGGGCGGGAAGTTCGAACCATCCGGGGGCGTTCCAAGCGGGTAATCACTAATCAGCGCACCCGTGTTTGATATCTCTTCTGCCAGAGCGCGGTGCTCCGGTGGGTAAAGAATATCCAGTCCACTTCCCAGAACCGCAATTGTCCTTCCTCCGGCAGCTAATGCAGTCCTATGGGCAATCCCGTCTATACCCCGGGCTAAACCGCTGATGATTGTAATCCCATTTCGTGCCAATGTGTGGGATACATTTTCAGCGACCTGCCGTCCATAAGAACTGTATCGTCTTGTACCTACAATTGCGACAGCCCAGGCATCCTCTGCTAATATTTCTCCTTTAATATAAAGAACAAACGGAGACTGAATAATCTGCCGCAGTCTATCGGGATATGCCGGATCATCCCAGGTAAGAACCTGTATTCCCTGGATGCGGAGCTTCTGCTCCAACTCATCCAGCGAAACCTGGTTTCGGATTTCGATAATCCGCTTCACTAGATTATTATTTAAACCTGCAGCCTGCAAATGATAAGATCTTGCCTCCCAGGCTGTCTGGATATCTCCGAAATATTGTAATAGCTTTTCCAGGCGAACCGGGCCTATTCCTTTTACAAGGTTAAATCCAACCCAATACTTAGTATTGTTTTTCATATCTAGCCCCCATGTTTTGCCTGTCCGGGTATCTTTTACCCCAGCCGGGCAAAGAATACCATAAATTTTTCGCTTATGTCAAGTGAGGTTTCCGGGAGGAAAATTTCCATTAATCATCCGGAGTTACTTAGTTGAAGTCCAATAACCTGCAAATTTCACTGGATTTCCCCCCATTAACTCCCCCTTCTGGTTTATTCTTCTCTCTTTTCTTTATTATATATCCAATAGCCCGGGGATGATATGAACCAGGACTTTTCTCTCTTCCTGATTGATTTCCAGGACAACCTGGTCAATAGCCGGAATCAGAATATTCTTTCCCTCGGCCGGTTCAATCAGGTAGACATCATTGGCTCCCGTGACAATAATCTCCTTAAGTCTGCCTAATGTCAAACCCTGGTCTGTTATAACTTCCATACCCACCAGTTGGTGAATATAAAAATCTCCCTCGGGTAATTCAGGGACATCATCTGCTTTCATATATACCATAATATTCCGAAATATCTCCACAGCGGTGCGGTCAGGGAGTTCTACCAGAGATATCAGCATATCAGCTCCATGCCAGCGAATACTACTAATAACATATGGTTGATGCTGTTCCCCGGCAAATATCCTTTGACCCGGCTTTACCAAATCTGGAAAATCCGTCAAGACTGTCATAACAATCTCCCCCCGGATCCCGTGAGGGCGTCGAAATTTGCCAATAATTACAAACACAGGTTCATCTTTGGGCGACGAACCTGTGTTGTTATTTGAGTTATTATCGAAATTCATTGTGGTTCTACGATATCGAGATTCACTCTTTTCCCTATTCCGGAGGCCGGAACATTCAGCAGCGTGCGGATCGCGTTGGCAACCCGGCCATTTTTCCCGATCACCCGGCCCATATCTTCCTGTGCTACTTCAAGCTGGAAACTAATACTTTCCCGGCGGCGCTGGTGGGTCACTTTTACCTGCGTGGGATCCTCCACAAGCGACCGGGCAATATAGGTTATTAAATCTATCAACTTATTCCTCCGCAGATTCTAGAAGAGAGAATATAACCTGGTTTTTCAGGTTAATCCTTTATCAGTTTGGAGATATCCGATTTTAAGATTGCCCCGTCTTTTCCAGTACCTTTAACAGTGGACAGGTCAATTCCATTTTCCTCTGCCAGTTTTTTGGCAGCAGCGGTGATCTTTAGCTCAATTTCCGCTTCCACAGTTTCTTCCTGCGGGGCTTCTTTTACCTCAACTTGCTCTTCTTCTACTTCTTCTTCAACATCAGCCTGAGGTTCCGCGTCCACAACTTCTTCAACCGGAGCTTCCGCGTCTTCGGGTTCAGCTTCAGCTTCCGCTTCTGCTTCAGGTTCCTGTACTTCCTGTTCCTCTATATCATCTGCTGCCGGTTCCGCTTCCGCGACTTCTTCAACCGGGGCTTCCGCGTCTTCGGCTTCCGCTTCCGCTTCCGCGTCAATAATCTCTTCAGCTTGAGGTTCCGGGACGGCAACTTCAGGCTCCATTTCCGCGTCAGTAACAACAGCTTCCGCGTCAGCGTCCACCGCAGCGGCGACTTCTTCGACAGGTTCCTCTTTCTTCTTGGGAGGTGCTTTTTTAACTAGGTCATCCCTGCGTGTGCGGGGATCAACATTGCGGTCTTTTTCAACCTGTTTTCCTTCAACAATCAAGACTTCGATGTCTTCGCCATCTTTATACCGTTGATAGCGCTCCATCAAACCTACAACCCGGAAAATCTGCAAGACTGCGTCAGATGGCTGGGCGCCAACACTCAGCCAGTAATAAATCCGATCTTCCTTAATCCGGATAGTCGAGGGCTCAGTCCGTGGATTGTAATCACCAAGGATCTCAATAAATCTGCCATCACGGGGGCTTTCTCTTTCTGCAGCCACAATACGATGTGTAGGCTGTCCTTTCCCTCCGGCACGGCGTAAACGAATTCGAACCATAACTTGTACTCCTTAATCTTTATTTCCTGCTTCGTTCCGCTGCAGCTATTCCACAGCGGTGACTATTATACACCATAACTCTTATTGTTAAGAAAAACGGGGCATATTTCCCAGCCTTGATCTTTTTAACTGTTTAAATAACTTTTGCGCATCCCGGTATTGCTTCACCAGCTGATTTACATCATACACCTGGGTCCCTGATCCAGCCGCAATCCGCTTTCGCCGGCTGGCATTGAGGATCTTGGGGTTTTGCCTTTCTGCCGGAGTCATGGATTGAATGACGGCCTGGGTTGTCTTTACTCTCTTTTCAGCTTCCCGAGGATCAACGGATTGGGACATTTTACCAAATTCTCCCGGCAGCATGCCCATCAATTTACCAATTGGTCCCATCTTCATAACCTGGGATATCTGTTTGGAAAAATCTTCCAGGGTAAATTCTCCGGATAACAAACGTTCGGTCTGCTGTCTGGCGGTTTCTTCATCAATCGTTTCCTCAGCCCGCTCAATCAAACCAATCACATCACCCATGCCCAGGATCCGGGACGCCAATCTGGCTGGGTCATAAGTCTCTAGAGCTTCAAGTCCCTCACCCGTTCCCAGGAATTTGATCGGCATACCAGTCACTGCCCGAATCGAAATTGCGGCACCTCCGCGGGCATCTCCATCCATTTTACTCATGAGAAGGCCCGTTATTGGCGCTGCTTTAATAAATCCTTCCGCGACGTTTACTGCTTCCTGTCCAATCATTGCATCCACAACCAGCAGAATCTCATCCGGGCTGCATGCTTCTTGAACTGCCCGCAGCTCTTCCATCAAATCCTCGTCAATTTGAGATCTTCCTGCTGTGTCGAGAATTACAACTGTGCTGTCAGAGAGTTGGGCTTGCCGCAGGGCTTTCTTTGCCAATTGAGGTGGTTGGAGAGACTGATCAGAAAAGACGGGAATGGAAAGTTGGTCGCCGAGGCTTTGTAACTGATCCACTGCGGCCGGACGATAAGGGTCAGCCGCAATCAACAGTACCTTTTCCCCCTGCTTTTTTAATAGCCGGGCAATCTTTCCTGCAGCGGTAGTTTTTCCGGATCCCTGCAGCCCGGCCAGCATTATTACCAAAGGCCGACGTTCGGCTGTATTGAGGGGCGCGGGTTTTCCCAGGGTCTGGATCAACTCCTCGTGAACTATTTTCACTACCTGTTGACCCGGATTAAGCGCTTTGGAAACCTCCTGCCCAACAGCGCGTTCTTTCACTCGCGACACAAAATCACGCACTACCCCATACTGGACATCTGCATCAAGCAGCGCCAGCCGGATTTCGCGCATCGCTATTTCAACATCTTTCTCGGAGAGTTTTCCCCTCCGCTTTAATGAATGAAAGATCTCATCCAGGCGTTTCGTTAACTGATCAAACATAAAATACCGGTCCTGCCAATAACATAAAAACAGCGGATGACAGGTGCATCAATGGAGCCATCCGCGAACAAACATTTTAGCGTGCGGAATGAGATGAGTCAAGGGATCGGATCGTCTTTGTTATTTGAAATTGAAAAGTGGACTCTTTGCAGTTCAAAGCTGGACTCCTATATTAAGTTCCCTCACAACACCAAGGAGGGAGCAATGGTTCAGCTTCACAAACGGTTTTCCGATGAGCAGGTTATCTTTCTATTCCAGGCATATGAGCAAGGTCTGATGAAACGAGAAGAAGTTCAGGATACGCTGGATATCAGCAGATCTCGTTTCTTTGTACTCTGGAAAGAGCCCAAAGATGATCCAGGATCTTTCTCAATAGCCTATCAACGAACTACTCCCAAGAGGATTTTTTCAGAATCGGAAGAAGCTATAGAGCATGAGTTGATGCGTGAGAAAAGTCTTAATGTGACCTCCTGCTTCCACTTGAGCTCAGCATTACAAATGGTACAAACTGATATGAAGGGGGCCAATGGAAAATAGTCTCTGATATTTATCGGGATGCCCTCTGGCGTACATTGCGGAAACCCGAGTCAACCACAGATGATGTATTGCGAAATATAGAAATAATGCTGGAAGATTTGGAAAATCCTGCCTGATAGAAGTCAATAAAACTGCTTTATGGTCATATCTATGCCCTCCTCTAGCATGGGTAGGAGGGTATTCACATTGTCTCTCTTTCTCAGCTATGGTAAAATCTCTCCGCTCGGAGAACCTTTAATCGGGAGGGAT
>CAZHHT010000024.1:0-30717 GCA_964532455.1 uncultured Anaerolineales bacterium | reverse complement strand
AGGATTCCGTTTGATGTCGTCCACCCATTCCGGTACTGCTCAAAAAGTGGACGACATGCTCCGGATTTGGTGGACGACATGCTCCGGATTTAGTGGACGACATGCTCCGGATTTAGTGGACGACATGCTCCGGATTATGCAATCAGTATCCTGGTAGAAAATTCAAATTTATTGATCCCCTCAATACCCTTTGAGCACTTGAAGGCTCTCCGATACAACACTAAATTGAACAAGAACTCATCTCAATGAATACATCGCCCTTTACGCCATTCAATATCTTTACTCTTTTATTTTGGTGTACTATTTGCTCTCATCTTATTTATTGTGGCATTCAGGTACGCAATAATCACACCCATCTACATTCTCATAATATTTATTAGCTTCTATCACTGCTTTCTTGCAATCAGAAAACTTTCCCAAGTGTTTTCTGTTATATACCTCCGGAGGATGAGAACAACCCTCCTTATGAACTTCATGCTCTCCTGTCGGTTGTGGATTCATATTCACATAATAGTTATCCATAATTATCCTCCTCAATTTTTTGCTTACTTCTTCCATTATTGACGAATTTTATATTATTTTCAATACCAATTCATCTGTCTCAACTCAACCCTTTGAGAAGGAAATCTAATGATACTTAACGATTGCCAAATATACGCAAGTATTAGAAAGTCTGACGGATCCGCAGGCCCTTCGGGCTTTATTTCGGATACTATAAGATATGTACAGAGTTGCCGTTTGCCTGGTAGGTTCCGTTATTCACATTGTTATTAATTTCCACGCCTGGGAATTGGGTCGTAAAAGAAAGCTTGTGCGACACGATTCATCATTCACCTTATTCCAAACAATTCCAGCTTCTCCTTTCTCGTTTGCCAATCAGGAATAATTCTCCGCAGTAACTGGTAGAACGCTTTATCATGGTTTGGATAAACTAAATGGCATAACTCATGGACAATTACATAGTCAATACATTGAATGGGTGTTTTGATTAATTCAACATTGAAGGTAATTGCTCTGCTTGGGTCATAGCTACCCCATCGTCGTTTCAAAAATTTATACTGAATTTCAATATCCCCAAAACCTGATCCCAATACTCTCTCTGCATAAACTCTAATTCGTCGATCCAGCAACAACTTTGCGTGATCTGCATACCAGTTGTTTACGAGAATCTTAACATGTTCATAATTTTCAGGCTCATTTGTTTTTACAACAAAAAACTTCCCTATCAACTTAACCGATTCTTCTTTCCCCTTCCGAAGTCTAAGCCTATACTGCCGCCCAATATAGTAATGGGTCTCACCACTCACATATTCCCGTTCCGGTAACAAAGGGTGAAATTTATCAAAGTAATTGATTTGTTTAAGAATCCACTTGCCACGTTTCTGAAGTTTATCTTCAATAGCCCCTCGTTTACTTTCGATGGGCGCCTTTACCAGAACAGATTTATCTGGGCGCACAGTAATCGCCAGGTTTTTTCGTTTTTCAACAATCAATTGATAATCAATTGTTGATTTGCCGTATTTGAACTCCTTCTGCTCTGACTTTTGACCCATGTCAGTTAACATCGGCTCTTCGTACTTTTGCCACATCGATACAACGATCTAATATGTCATCTACGATCTCAAAATCCAGGGTGAAAGATTTTTGTTCAACAGAATTAAATAACCAATCTTCAATCTCAATTCGCATATGATTTATTACATCTTCATTATCCACCCATTGCACAATCCGATTATGTTCAATAATTTCATTAATGGCCAATGCAATCTCAGAAAGCCAATCTTCTCTTGCCAAGTCATCTGGCAAATATTCAGAGAGTTTTTGCAGAACGATTCCATAGTACGCTTTTGCAACTTCATGGCCTTCAAGTTTTTCAGGAATATCATCACCAGTCCGATTAACAACTGAGTTCATATATTCTTTTACTTTGGATAGGTAAACCATTTCCGAGATTCTCTTCTGCCGGTAATCATCAATTACTCGCTGAAGCATTTCAGAAAAACGTCCATAAAAAACCGGATCTTCTTCCATTCGTTCATATATTGTGCGATTAGTGCGGTGTGCAATGGTATCTGCTTTAGCCGAAACGGATTCCAACTTTTCAACTTCTGCGGCAAAGGCTTCCTTTTCAAAAATATTCACTAGCGGTGTGATCTGTTCGGTTTCATCAGTACCAACATGCATATCCAGGAGCTTTTGAATTTTTGGCTCATATTCAGCAAAGTCTAATGTTTCTGCATAGCGGCGTTTTATAGATGTGCGCAGCTTGGTAAAGAATTTTAGATCCCTCTTATAACGAGACATATCCTCAGGCGGAGTTTCTTCTAAAAATTTTACGCTTGCAAGCGCAATCGACAGTATCTTTGAATAGGCAGTAAGTCGATCATAGAACTTATCTCTCATTTCTTGATCTGCAAGAAATTGTTCATATTCCTCAACATCGTTTTTGTTTTTAATTTCCTTGAAGGTATCCCATAAGATCGTATGGGTTTGAGGGAGTTTTTGAACTTCAGTTGAAATATCAATCAATATATCTCTTAAATCTGCAGCATCATACTCTGGCAGCTGGCTGTACAGATCAAGTGCATCATTGAGATTAGCCAACACGCCAGCATAATCAATAATATAACCATAATCTTTGCCTTCATAAAGACGATTTACACGAGCAATCGCCTGCAACAAGGAATGTTCTCTCAAAGGGCGCGTTAAATAAAGCACGGTATTTCGAGGTGCATCAAAACCTGTAAGCAACTTGTCTACAACGATGATGATCTCTAAATCATTCCCATATTTAAAGGCATTGATAAGCTGTTTATTGTATTCCTTCTCGCTGCCATATTTATTCATCATCACTTTCCAAAATCTCTGGACAGCTTCTTTATTCTCCGAATAAATATCAGTCTCCCCTTCTCGATCATCTGGCCCAGAGATCAATACTTCAGCATTCACTATTCCTATATCTTCAATATAATCTCGGAACAATAAGGCGTGTTCTTTATCCTGTGCTACCAATTGACCTTTGAAGCCAGTTCCCTGCCAATGGTCACGATAGTGCATACTAATATCCCAGGAAATCTCCTGTACTTTCTGTGCCGCTTTATTGAGCGGATCAGCGGCAGCAAAGCGGGTTTTGAGATATTCAGCTTGTTTTTCGCTGATCTGTCGAGTCTCCCGCTCAAACCACTTATCCATGGCGTCTTTATTAACTACTTGGTGGACATGACGGCCTTCATAAAGAAGTTCAACTACAGCTTTATCTTCTACAGCCTCAGTAATTGTGTAAGTGTCGATCATCCCACCAAATTGATCGACCGTATCTTTGTTGCTTTTCATCACCGGTGTACCAGTAAAACCAATAAAACAGGCATTTGGCAGCACCTGACGCATTCGGGCATGAAATGTGCCGTACTGAGTACGGTGGCCTTCATCTACAAGCACAAAGATATTCGGATCTTTGATTTTAATTTTGCCTTTACCTACCGCGGCTTCAAATTTATTAATCACAGTTGATATTATCCGTGATTTTGAAGAAATCAATAACTCTGACAATTCCTTTCCTGTAGTAGCCTGGTTAACCTCATAGCCAGTTTGTAAAAAGTTTTTTAACAGCTGCTCATCCAAGTCAATCCTGTCGGTAACCAATACAATTTTGTAATCTTCAATTTCTTTAGAGATCGCAATCGCCTTTGCCAACATTACCATCGTCAAAGATTTTCCGCTGCCTTGAGTATGCCAAACAACACCTCCTGACCGTGTTCCATTCTCATTCAGTGTTTGAATGCGTTTCATAATCTTTTTAACGGCAAAGTATTGTTGATAACGGGCGATCTTTTTATCTGGACCATCGAATAAAATATAACGATAGGTCAATTCAAGCAACCGCTCTGGACGACACAATGCGAAAAGGGTCCAGTCTTGTACAGTACCCAGGCGTTCCGTATTCAAGTCTTTTACAGCTGAGATTCGATAAGGCATCCTGATCTGTTTACTGGCTTCGATTAACTTTCCAAGCTGATCATTTGATAACGGTAAATTGACCTTTTCCTGCACAGTGCTTTCTAAGATTTCTTCGTTTTCCTTTTCCTTCCAGTCACTCCAATATTTCATCTCCGTCCCGGTGGTAGCGAATTTGGCTTCATTACCGCAAACCGCCAGTAAAACCTGAGAATAATAAAACAAATGCGGGATTTCACCTTCTTTCTGATTGCGAATATTTTGCGAGATAGCCTCTTTGATCGGATCTTTGATATCCCTGGATTTACATTCGATGACAACAATTGGTATACCGTTTACAAACAAAACAACATCCGGGCGTCGGGTGCTGTCTATACCTTGCCGCTCCACTATATATTCTTCGGTGACATGGTAGATATTGTTTTCGGGATGTTCCCAGTCGATATAATGCATTGTAAAACTGCGCAGATCTCCTTCAATAGACTGCTGGAGACTTTTGCCAAGTGTCAGTAAATCATAGATTTTTTCATTACTGCGCACCAGGCCATCAGAGATATCAACCTTCATAGCCCCGACCGCAGACATGATATTACCTTCACTAAATGGATGCATCCGCTCTTTGTAATCGATATGGTTATTCCCTCTCAGCCACTCGATTAGCACACTTTCTAGGAGCACATTCCGCAGTCGGCCACCTCGCAATTCCTTGACATCTTCTGGGGTCAGGTATTCATACCCCAAGTTTTGTAACAGGTGCAATGCAGGAAGCTGAGATGTAGTCTGTTCGTTTAATTTGACTTGGTCCAAAGGTACCTCACTTTATGTTCACTACAAATTCACCGCTTCGAGCGATACAAACATCATCTTTTA
This sequence comes from uncultured Anaerolineales bacterium, assembly GCA_964532455.1. Taxonomy (GTDB): domain Bacteria; phylum Chloroflexota; class Anaerolineae; order Anaerolineales; family UBA11858; genus B10-G9. The sequence goes on along the minus strand of CAZHHT010000024.1, from coordinate 25,893 downwards.
TAACAAATGCTTCAATCCAATGCATACCAGAGTATCTTGTAGATTCTGTACGGTAAAAGCCTTTGTTAGTTCTTCCAGAGCTTGAACAAAATCCACCTCGTAGTTGTCCTGCTCGTTCAGCCTGCTCTCCAGTATTAACAACCTGCCACTCAATTCGGTAATTTCCAGTAGCGTTGGTTATAGCAGTATATTCTAAAGATAATCCTTTAGCTAAATGGGAGCTATTATTTTTAAATTCCTTAATCATGACCCCTTTAGTTACCCCCGGTTTTTTAATGCCCTGGATTCGTACATCACAGTTTTGAACATAACTCCACTCTATCGGTTTTTTATGTGAAACATCAAATCGACCGGGGACAACAATCTCTGTTTTCTTATCATTTATTTCTTTCAGTGTAGCCGAAACAACATTTTCCCCAAACATATGTTTCAGCTTCTCATCACAATCTAAAACAGAAGAACATCTTTCTATTTCATCAAGATCAGATCGGAGTTTAGTCACCCATTCATGAAAAGCTTGCTCGCGTTCAGGTTTAGCTTCCCATTTGTCTGCAAAATCTTCCTCTTTATTCGTTGGGTTTGGTACCAGCGGGATGCTTGGATTTACACGTAGGGGCATAAATTCAGCTAACAACTTAAGGGTATTAAACAGATCCTCTTGATAACCTTGCTCTCCATAAACGAGGCCCGCGAGAGTTGTGATAATAATTGATATTGGCTTGTCTTTTTCTATTTCACCTTGAAAAACCATATCCCTATGGCGTTTCAACAGCTGTATCGCTAGTTGTAATTCAGTCTTAATTAAATATTTAGGAATTTCTTCAATCTCTTTTTGAAATTTACGTGCTAATGCTTGTAACTGTAAATCATATTGAACTTTCATCCTCTCGCTAAACCATTCAAAAAATCCTTTTGGATCGCTCTTTGTCCACTCTGGAATTACTTGATCTTTATAAGCTCGATCAGGTACTAAAATTGATGTGTTTCCACGATCCAGATCAGGAATAGCAGGAATAATATCCATGTGAAAGTCGCCTGAATACTCAAGTCGCCAACATCGATTTTTGGGTTCAAGCATACTTGCATAAGTAGCATTTGCCTTCAATCTATCACCGATTAATTGAAATATATCCCGAGACGAGAGACCGGTATCATTTTCAAATAGGCATACAAAATCCAGATCAAAGTCATTATCAATCGGTTTTACAATTGTGCCTAGCAGAAATGAACCTTGAGAATAAATTTCTGGCTTATATGTCAATAAAGGAGAATTCTCAGCATTTAACCAATCTCCAACAGCATGATAACTTTGATTTGCTTTTTCAAACCGTGTTTGATCCAAATCTAATTTTTCAGCTATCTTATATAATGCATTGTTTAAATCTAATCGAAATCCATCTGAACCCATCATTTCCTCCCTAATATCTAACTAATAGTAATTGTCCTAATAAAACCACCCAATGCTTTATTTTCGTCATAAATAACCAGAGGTAAATCAGCTTTTGGTTGCCAAACACGCCCTATCTCTATCGCTGGCGCAACACCAATTGCTGGAAACAAATGAATTAAAGTAGCATTAGGATGCTTAGATTTTATCTTTCCGAGAAGGTTTCTAATGGTTTCTCTAAATTTACTGAGCTGTTCTCTACTTTTTAGAAAGTCTTTATCTGGATCTTTGATTGTTAACGTCCAAATAGAAACTTTTGAATCACCTAAAACCTTAGCAATTCGGTCTTCTACAACATGATCGCTAAATGCAATAATTAATGCCACAGTATCTTCAATAGATTTTGGTTCTTTAACAATATATTCAAATATATCTGGACCTTTTTGCCAAATCCAATTCTGCTCCGGCTCTCGATGAAATTGATAAACCTCTACAAGATTTTTATCTGAAAACAATGATCCAAGTTTTATCAATAGAGGAATCGGTGCAAAACCAAAAACAGAAAAATGTGTTTCCACACTAGAATTAATATAAGGGAGGACTTTAGATTTAAATTGTCCAACCAATTCGTTTATTTGTTGGTACCAATAGTCAGCAACGTTGTCTCGGCTGATGCTATGCTCAATCCCCAGTTTTATTGCCTTATCATTATTTGGATACCATCCATTCAATGCCATAGCAATTATTGCATCACTATCACTGATTAAGGATTGGTGAATATCAATATTTGCACAATATTTGACAAGATGGCTTTGTTTACTGCCAGCTCCAGTTATTTTTTCAATCCTATCTTCGTGGATCTCTTTAATGATCCGCAGTTTTTCACTAGGGAAATCTTCAGGTTTTTCATAATCAATTAATTGGTGATGGGTTGGACAAAGGAGCATTAAATTATTAACATCATTACAATATTCTGGAGGAAGAATTGCTTTTTCTCTCCCTGGAATATCCAATCGATTACCAATGATATGTGCAACTTCTCCAAAATTTCCCCTGGTTTTAGTAAACCAGTCTTTCCATACGGGATCATTGCATATTTGGCAACGCCCAGCGGATACTGCCCAAAGCAAGTTTCTTGTTTTTGGTTTTATATAATCTGAATAAGGTTTAGTCATAGGCTTTTATCCCTTTGGCGGATGCGGATCCCCACCATGGCTATCCTTCCGTTGGATTTTCCCATCCTTTCCGTGAATATATAGTTCGCTTTTTTCCTTCTTGCTAGTTTTCCTAGCTTTGTCCACGGCTGTTGATTTCTTCTTGTGGTGGGATACAGGTTTATTCTGCCCACCTTTTTTTACATCCCAACCACTACCAGGATTGGGGACAACATGAGTTGTTTTCATTTTCTTAGTCATAATAGCCTCCTTAATTCATTACATACAAATTGAACAGAAATACCTGAACCTTTATTATTCGTTCTTCATCATTACCCGATCGTATTCGCAACTGCCACTCTCCACCACCTGATGGTTCGATACTTACAAAGTTGGGGTGGGATTCTAGCATCCCTGGAAGTTTTTCTTGAATACCTTTAAAACCGGCAATATCCTTATTGAAGATGACCAACGCAGTTTTCACATCCCGCCAGGTGAGGTAACCTAAAAGTTGGTCTAACGCTTCTCCAACTTTCTTGTCTCCACCCCACACTTTACACTCTGCGACAAATGCTGCCCGATTTTCAAACTCAATCGCAATATCCGTTTTTCCGTTCTTCCTAAAAGTTTCCCCCGAAGCTTGACCTTCAAAATGACCATTCAAATGTGCAAGCATAATGTCCCGCAATTCTTCTTCATTGTGGACCGTATAAGTTGATGGAGTTCGCTCAAAGGTAGCGCCTTCATGGCGAATAACTTTCAATATTTGCTCATATGTCTCATCAGAGATCCCATATTCTGGATCTGCTTTTTGTCTCGCGGCTAGTCGAGGAATCGTCTTTTTTCTGATGGGCAATTTTCCTATCTCAGGAGCCCCCTCCCTTCTCTGGACAGGTATTTCCAAAGCCGCCATTGTGGCCTGAATCCCCCCTACACGTTCACGTCTTTGTTTGACCAAACGACTTATTTCTGTTCGTAACTGTTGATTGTGCGCCACAATATCCCTCTCAACCGTTACGAGGCAATCTGATATTGATTGATTTGCTCTCTCAATTTCTGCATTCACGTTTTCTGGTTTGAAATCACCGTCTCCATAAACTAGCTTCATCTGCAAAATACCAACTTGATCATTTGTCCTGTCAGGAATCACGCTCCCTCGAGGAGGATTTAAGCTATAAGTACTCGGTCTGTGCTTCCATAAATCAGATTCACCAGTATATGGGAGTGAATAATCCAACTCGACACCTTTTACATAAATTACTTCTTCCAAAATGCCGGGTCGCTGGAAACGAGTTTCTCGAGGTTCTGTGATCTCTGCTGATCCCGGGTGGGCCGCCAGAGGGGTTATTTCCATCTTTGAATAAACGTGTTCAACAATCTGGTCATCTTCATTCGTTTGGAAATGTTTTTTGGAAATCTTGTCAACTTCTTGTTGGGCACTTGCCAGATGTCCTCTCAATACTTCACTCAAGTGTTGCCCTGAAAAAAGCAGATTTTCTGAAACTATCACCATAACCCTCCTTACACCTTCACCCGCACTTCGCCGGTGAGTAGCTTTTGCATCAAACCTCGTTTTTGTCTTTCAAACGCAGAAGTCCTGTTATTCAGAATTTCTATTTCCTCGTCCAACTTCAGCAATGCTTCAGCTATCCGCTTTTGCTCATCATATCCAGGGACATCTATTTTTATTTGGGAAAAGTGTGGGAATTTCAAGTTCCAAGTATCACTGACTAAACCCTGGGAATAACGGTAAAAAAGATGAATTATTTTAGGGAGTTGGAATAGATATCCGTAGAAATCAACATCGTGATTTTTCTTGGGCGTGACAACAGTATATGCTGGACTTACAATTCCCTTTAGCCTTGAAACTGAAGATCTTCCTTGCCACATTCGCATGGTGTTATATCCAATATCACCAGGCATTATTACCTTGTAATTTGATTTGTCATCACTGGATGTATCCTTCCTGCCAAGTTCATCCCGAGGAATTATCCCTTTATCTCCTGTTATTGATAGCAAATCCAATGAGCTATCGTTTTCGTTTCTTTCAAAAAAAATATCACCAAGTGTTACGAGTTGCCATTCGCTATCAAACCCTGGAAAGCGTAATTTACCCGGCAGCAATTGCTTCATCAATCCCTTCTTCAAACGCTGTTTACTTTCAATCTGCTGTTCCATCAACTCAATCGCCGATTCCCATGTACTCAGGATTTCGGCAATTTTTCTTTGTTCAGGGAGAGGGGGAAGTGGCATTTTTATCTTCGCTAATTCACTGCCTCGAATTCCGGCAGCTGCTAAGCACATGACGATTGAGCGCATTTTGTAAATGCCATATTCTGACGAAATGAAATGGTAATAGAATTCCGGATCTGCGATAGAACTATCTAATCTGACACGAATAATAGATCCTTCATACGTTGTTGGAGAAGTAATACTTTCTACAATAGAGCATTTCCCTGCTCCTTCTACAACTATTGACCGCCTAGCAAATAATAAATCTCCTTTTTGTAATCCATATCTTATCAACTCTTTCTTTGTCATGGGAACAAGGGCCATTTCTTGGTCATTAATTCGGTCATGAGCAAATAATTCTCCCATGTTGACCATTTTGTAACCTGAACCCCTGATTTTTGTAGGTCGACTCACCCCATTTTTAGATGGCTCACTATATAGATCTTCAAACGGAACGATTTTCCAGTTGGGAGGATGATATGTAATATCACTCATCTAATCCCAACTCCTTCAAATAATCTGCCATCTCTTCCTGCACCTCGGCCAGTTCAGTTTCAATTTTCAAAATCTCAGACTGCACTGCCGGGATATCAATCTCTTCTTCTTCTTCAAAAGTATCTACATAGCGTGGGATATTAAGATTGAACTTTGCCTCCTCTAACTCTTCAAGAGATGCTCTGTGGGCGTACCTCTCCACCTCAATAAAATCTTCAAAGGTAGTTACGATTTTTTCTAAATCTAGTTCCCGCAGACGATTCTGCTTGGTACCGTCATCATAATCCCGGCTGGCATCAATGAACAATACATGTTGATCTCGGTCGTTGGTTGCATCTGCCCAAGGTTTTCGTCCTTTGTTAAAAATCAAAATCGCAGCAGGTATTGCTGTTCCAAAGAATAGTTTCGCTGGTAGACCAATCACCGCTTCCAATAGATTATCTTCAATCAATCGCTGGCGGATATTGCCCTCTGCCCCACTACGGAATAAAACCCCGTGTGGAACAATCACGCCTACCTTGCCGTTCATTTCATGTGCAATCTCAACCATATGAGATATGAAAGCGTAATCACCTCGGCTCTTGGGAGGTAATCCTCGATGGAAACGGCGGTAGCGGTCTTCGCTGACATCATCGTAACCCCATTTCTTCAAAGAGAACGGAGGGTTGGCGACCACCACATCAAACTGCATTAACTCATCATCTTCTAGGAGTTTCGGGTTGGTTATTGTATCGCACCACTCGATTCGAGCTGCGTCCATTTCATGCAAAAACATATTCATCCGAGCCAATGACCAGGTAGTGCCATTGCTTTCCTGCCCGGCTAGGAAAAAATTATCGCCACCAACCTCATTCCCAACTCGGATGAGCAGTGAACCTGAGCCACAAGCAGGATCACAGATCCGGTTGCCAGGCTGCGGGTCTACCAGCTTTGCCAGCAAGATTGAAACCTCGGGCGGGGTATAGAACTCCCCAGCTTTCTTGCCAGCGTCTGCTGCAAATTTACCGATCAGATATTCGTATACATCCCCAATAATGTCTCGATTACCAACAACAGAAGGACGCAGATCCAGTCGCGCATCTGCAAAATCATCTAACAAGTTCTTGAGCCGACGATTACGGTCCTTAGTCTCACCCAGGGCTGCCTCGCTATTGAAATCAATATTCCGGAATACTCCTTCCAACTTAGACTTGTTCTCATCTTCGATTTTTTCCAACGCCTTATTGATGATCTCCCCTACATCAGAAGCATCGCGCTTGCTGTACAAATAATCAAAAGTTGCTGTATCTGGTAATCGGAAACGTTCCCGCTCTAAAGCTCGCTTGACACGTTCCTTGTTATCACCATAACGCTTCTCATACTCTACTTTGCGATCTTTATACAAATCGCTGAGGTATTTGATAAACAACATCGTCAAAATATAATTTTTGTATTCTGTTGGGTCTACTGCGCCGCGAAACGAGTCGCAAGCTCTCCATACCACTTCACCAAGTTCTCTCTGAGTTAATTTTCTATCTGCCATTATTTGTCCTCCAATGAATGCTTAATGGCCATATGAGCCACTGCTTGAATTAGACTCTCTTTTCTTTCAGCGAGGCGCTGAATTAATCCTTGTTCTTGCTGCCATAATGTCATCAGATTGCTGATCCTTTCTTGAATAATCAGCGGCGGAACGATAACTGGGGCTTTAGAAATCCCTCTTTTTGAAATAAATGGAATGGTACTTAAGCCTTGCTCTTGTTCAAAGTAATTTTGCACCATCGGTTGGTTTATCCACCACGTCAGGTAAAAGGGAAATACATTTGTTTCTTCCTTTATACGAACAATGTAAAACGAGTTTGACGCTACAGTATTTTCAAGTGGCTCACTTATAAGATAGGCCTTGTGATTCTGACCTCGTGCTTGAACGAGAATGTCTCCAGCATTGATCAAATAATTTTGAGGATCTATATTGACGGAGGGGAAGAATCGCATTGCATAATCGAGGACGAGTTTGCCCTCGTCGTTAAAATCTTGGGACCGAATGATGGTAAAATCGCCATCGAGGTTCTCTTCGATTTTGCCGCGGGCTTGATACCCCATTTGAATCTGAGCAATATCAGATAGAATTACTTCATAACCAGCCAAAGATACACATCCTTTTCATTTCAGTATCCATCCTACTACATTATAACAGACATTCACCCGCATGTCAAGTTAATTTTCAGTATATGGTATACTGAATTTTTTACATGGTTCTGGTGCCGGATTGTACAGACTTTTTTACTCCTCTGACAAATGTATCTGAAAGAACAAACCTTTCTTTTTGAGCTTTTTCGTCAACCTTAGGATTATCTCTCCACTCCCAAGCGATTGATTTTATTTGGTCAATTACTTGTTCAATATCAATTTGATTAACTTCACTCTTTAACAACCTCAATAAACCTTCAGTGATAACATACCGTAACGAAAACCCCTCCTCCACCCAGGCTTCAATAACCTCCCTGGCCTGGGCTTCCCGAGGGTTATCATCACTCAGTCGAAAGCTGTAGACTTTACTCATAACACTTCCAGCATTTCATAAAGCCGCCACAGTTTTAACCCACCTCTTACATTGGCTAAATGTAAGGCATCAATCCCATCCGCCAGGATCACATTCTGATGTTTCAGGATCGGCTTGACACTGGGATAAAGCAGGGCACTCCCCCCGCCTGCCAGAATGATCGTATCCCAGGATAAGTCACCACCTGCCAAGCGCTGGTAAGAATCCGCGAAACAATTTAGGAACAGGATGATAGCCTCTTCCACATCAGCTGCACAGTTATATTCTTTCCCACCCCCTTCAAATATTCCCGTTGCTATCGCCCGACGCACTCTGGCAGGAGGTAGATTGCTGGTATCTATAACTGCTTCCAAGTTATTGGCCCGGAAACTTTCTTCAAAATCATCGATCACACTTTGAATGCCCAGTGGAACGCTGCGGGCCAGGCTGTAATCGACTACGCCCCCTGGATTTACTGCCAGGAAGTAAGTCGTAAATCCTCCGATATCGATTACCAAAGCACGCCCTTCACCCACCCCCATATGCTGGTAATGACGTCCATCTTCGGTGAGTAATACATTCATCAACCCCCCAACAGGTTCGTCAAAAGTATTGGCATAGGTCACTTGGAAATTTGCTTTTCCCTGGATGGTTTCGATTTGCCAATCGCCGATCACGGATTGCATCCGGTCATCCCGACATTTAACATCCCCGGGAGGATGGCTGCCAAATACTGAAATTTCTCGTCCCCGGCCGTACAATCGTTTCATGGCTGCCGCGGCTAACACACCGTAATAATCCCGGTTGTACCTGGCTGTACCTGAGCGCTGCACCAGCAGCCCATGCCGCTCGGCACTTTCCCCGATCACATAGGGTTTGCTATTCACTTTGAGATAATCCTTGGTATTTCCAGTGCTGGTTGTTTTGGATGAAATCTTCTGGTATTCACTCTCGGTCAAGGGACGGATCGCATGAGGAAAAGCCAATTCCCCATCCTCCCGGCGGGCGATTTTGGCTTTGATAATGCTGTTGCCAGCGTCTAGGACTAAAACACTCATGATTAGGCTCCTTTGTAGGTAGGTGTATACGTTTGTATACGGTCGTCGTTTACAAATGTATATGTTTGAGGATAAAAAAATTTATTGGGGTCCAAATCGTTGATCTTTTGAGTACCCGGCCTTTACCAGATATGCCTCAAAAGAATCCAGCTCGATCAGCCACACCAGGCCGAGTATTAAGCCAGTTAGTTTCCCTGAGCGTAACAATCGCCGCAGGTACTGCTGGCTGTAACTGCTGCCAGAAGACGCAGCGTTCACAGAAATATGATTATTCACAATCTGGGGGAAAATTTGGGGATTAAATGAAAACATCCCGACCTCACTTTAGCTGCCTGGCAATTCCTCTAGCTTGCTTCTCTGATCGAAGCGCAGCATTTCCAGGAATTGCTCAACATCCATTTGGAATGGTTCGGGGTGTGTCTCTTTTGGTGCCCCTACGGTGACTCGAATCCCCAGTATACTAAGGAGAAGCTAGGTACTCAAGTACAGTTGAGTTTCGTCCAGCAATATGTTGATTATGTCGAAATTAATAGAAAAATAAACCAATAAATCCTTTTAAGGGTACTGTGCATATTCGCGCAGAAATAAACGCTAAGAGGTACACAATTAGCCCCATTGGCTGGGAGAATATCATTCTGTATGGCTAGTATGTTCTCAACCAAAATCTGATCGAATAGCCACACTGCTTTCGATGGGTGTCTCTCGGATTCCTACCGTATATTTACGCACGAAAATGGGAGATACCCACAATCAATACTTGGATAAATAAATAGAAAATCAGGAAGAGAAGATAAAGATATTTCCTAGAATGCTTTCGATAAGGACTCTTATCTCAAGCACTTTTTTCCTGGAAAATATTTGTTAAATCGCTGGTATAGAATAATCGTGATACTGAAGGGGCAGCGGTGTACTATCTCAGTTCCTATAAGTGAACACAAACTTCATTTTTGGGAAATCTTTCAATGCGTATCAAAGTCATTATATTTTGCTTCAGATACAACTGCAACATAGATTTCTAATAGTGTCTGTCTGAGAGGATCGTCTTCACCAACGTATCGAACCTCCATTTTTCTGATCCGGGCTTTTGAGCTCTCGTATTCTGATCTGAATTCAGGATCTTTAAGAAGTTCCTTTCGCGACCCTTTGATCTTGTATGTCGCTTTTTTTCCCGTCTTTTCCCTTGCTAGACGCCAAGCAAATGGACAATCATCAGCAGTGCTGACGTGGTCTTTCAGTCTTTCGCGAATCAATCTTTTGGTCCGACCAGTATATAGATTCCGACTACCTTCCGAAAAAAGGTAAACTCCACCCTTCGGAGTGTCTATTGGCGCAGTGTCTACCGTTACCGGAATCATACCGATAAGAGCTTCATATTTTTGTTGCAAACCGTCAACGAGGTCCTTAAATTTTCTATCCATTATTTTCCTGAGAAAAAAAGAACTAAACTGCTGCCAGGTGGTGTCTTTTTATGATCATAAAGCTGAAACCAATAAGAGGGTTGATGTTTTGTTGATTGTGATAAACCAGCGGGCAGGTGAGTGGAGGTTAGGTATCGACATTTATTGGAAATAATATATCGGATTTTTCGCAAAAGATTCTCAATGTATCGATTATATTGTCAGTTTCATATTTATCAGATTCCAACCAGTATGCTATTTCCGATAATAAAATGGTTTGGAATGCGTTCAAGGAGTTTAGATTCCTTTTTAATGTACTCAGGCTATGGGAGGGAAACGCTTTAATTCCTTCTTTTGAGTTGAAATCAACTAAATGACTAACAGAGGAATATTTGTATTTGAAATGTGATGCATGTTCATTCAGATGTTTTCTTAAATCATAAAACTTTCCTGAAATTAATTGTGCAAAACATATACCTGCAGAAGGAAGTTTGTCATTTGTAACTTCTTCTACACGACTTGGATCAAGACGAAGATAAACTAATAATTCATAAGTTTCTATTAGTGGTCTGAATAACGCACCAGATTCTTGAGAAAGACCATCTAATGTCAAACTAAAACAACCTAATAAAAAGTGAGTTGATTTTGCTAGAGTTAATGAACCTATTGAATACAGCTTTTTTTGGAGATTATCTCCTTCTCTCATTCCAATGGACTCTAAAATAGAGACACAATTATCTAGCAAACTAAATCCAATTTCCAGAGCCTCTTTTTCTTCGAAGAGTTCTTTTTGAAGCCAATTATTTGATTGATTACGCGTACCCCATATATCCATTTCTAACTTAAAAACCTATCCTAATTATGTTTCAATTGGAGAATAAAAGGATAAGTATTTATCCTCCAAGGGATTTGATAACGGTTATCTAAACTAATTATCTATCATTTGCCTGATTGATGTAAACAGCGTACTATGATATCTCCTTCTGAAGCGCCCCCCAAATTTTGACCATCGCGAGGGTATCCAACTCGCAATATGCTAGTAGCTCCTGCCGTAATTTAGGGACTTGGTCTTCAGGGATATTTCCTATCATAATTTCCGCCCAGGCGAGCATTGCCTCTTCACCACTAGAGATGGGTAGTTCTGTATAATTTTGGTCAAATTCGGGAACCAGCACGGGCAGGACTCTTTTTATAGAAGAGCTCCCGTGAAAATCAGGATGGATATAAAAGCCCTTACTGAATATCTCTTTTAAATCGTAAATACGGGCATTGATATTCAACAAGAAATCTCTATGCGCTGGGTATTGCTCCGCCATTTCCTTATTCCTCTCCATTTCAAATGGCTTATGCCAAACGATAACTGATCCGGTATCAGTAATTCGCCCCGAGAGATGTTCAACCAGCTTTATACCCGGATCACTTTCGTCTGTAAGGAGAAGTTCATGGTGTTCCAGTTCGCTATCAGGGCTCTCGAAAATATGAAGTGAGTATTGGAATACGATGTGTTGATATGGCTTGTATCCATCAAAGAACGGAATCCCTGGGTTATAGGTTTCGTAATCCAAAAAGTTCAATGGGTATTCCAGCTTGTCGCGTTCATTTCTTATGGCCTGGATATCTGCTGTTGGCTCACCATTCCTGACTGCTTCTACACACCGGGACTGGAAATCAGAAAGAGGATATCCCGCCGGGATATCTTGGGTTGCCAAAATACCCATTTCCCTTAGCCCGAGCGCCTTGTTGTGATTCAGCCTGGGAATATCATAGATTGGATAATCAGGCAGCTCGCCATGACACAGAGCCGGACAGGGACATTCGTTGGGTTTTACACAAGCTAAAATTTGCTCGGGGGTTTCAAGTGTTGAAATTCTATAGGCTTCCTCTCTGGCCTTTATAACTTCTTCTCTTATATTCTCTATGTCTTCATTAATGATATCGGCGATGAATAATTCTGCTAAATCTAGTTCTCCCTGACGAACATATTCCTTGTTGAGATGCACGATATATACATCACGGACCGTTGCACTTGCCTCGCACACCACGCGCTGGAATGCACCATCATATTTATCCTCTTTGTCGACAGACGAGGAGCTTTTAATTTCATAAATGTCCGCGGCTCCTTCGGTTGGATAAAAAGCCACTGTATCAACTCGGGCTTGAAAATTACCATCCAGATATGTTTTTTCGTGTTCGATTTCTGCGGAAGAACCACGAATCAGGTGTTCTTGAATAAACTGCCTAGCTAGATTTTCTATATCTTTCCCTTGTTCCATGCGGTGTTGATCAACAGACGAAGGAGCCTTTTCGATCTGATCGTGCTTTGACGCCCATAAGTGCATGGGTGTCTTTAGGAAATCTAAAAAGTCGGTTTTTGTGATCATTGTGTAGCCTTATACACCACACATCTACATTGAGGATCCAAGCATACATAAAACTTTTCCGCTCTCATCCTATAGGGATTCTCGCTTGATGAAAGACTCCGTGCATAAACCTGTCATCGTAAAATCTGAATAACCCAATAGGTCACCAAACAGAGCCCAATAATAATCGAGATTCCCCCTACGAGGGACATGTTTCCACCTCGTCCCTTCTTTGAAAAGAGTATCCCGCCCACGAGAAAAAACAGTCCTAATAGATAGTAGTTCTGGAAAATAAAGGTAATTATATTCATTGTTTAACCCCGAAGTGTTTTTGCTTGCTCGCTAGTATTGTTTACCTTCTTGCGTTCTCCAAAGCATCTGGCTGAACCGTATAGGGCCGTCTTTCGTCCCGTTGGTGTCTTGCTATCAATGAAAGGAATGAGCGTGTTTGCATAATTCAAGCTTTATCATTCTTTAGTGTTCTTTATCCCGGGGAGGGAACGGATCGCGCCCAGGCCGGATAGTATCCTTGCTGCGTATCCTCCCGTCTCTTCCTTTAGTTATCAGCTCTCCCCCGCCCTGGTTCTTTAGATTATTTCGGGCTGCTTTTTCGGCCTCTCGCTGAGTATCATGAACACTGGATGCTTTAGAAGCATCATTGCGTTTATTTTTCCATTTACCATCTGTTCCCTGATAGACCATTCGATCACGATTTTTACTCATATACTACCTCCCTATATTTCATACAAGTCTTGCCAGAACTCTCTTGTTTTCCCCCAGGTCCGAAACCGCCGGATACATTCATCCTGGGGTAAGTAGCTACCCTTTATAATGATCTCCCGAAGAGCATAAGCCGCTCTTCCTGGAATCAGAATGGTACGCAGAACCAACTCATCGAGTACCCACAATGTTCCATGTACCGTTAAACCTTTCTCTTCTGCTGCCTGCCTCAATGCACCATCACCTGTTAGGAAAATTGCCTGATTGTCCTTTGCCCCAATAAAAGCAAACCAGTCTGCCACTGATGGCCCGCTGTGGGCTGCCTTAAAATCTAAAACTTCAGCAACTTGATTCTCGTCAAACTCCAATATTTTAAATTCCAATTTTGAGATTTCAGCTTTTTCTTTCTCATTAAATTCACTTACATACAAAATATCCGGAACCAAAAATCCATATGGCAAGCCTTGTAATTCAAGGATGAGCCTGCCATTTATTAGATCAAATGCTACACTCGAATCTAAAACAATTAAGGGTTCCGTTTCCGGCATTAATCCTCCATAATCTCAAGTTCCTGCAATGGCGCGTTAAGTAATTCCTCTGCCCTGGAACGAGAGATTACGCCTTCAGCCAATGCCCGTAAGACCAATTGATTCATTTTTCGGGGTATCTCAGGAAGTATCTGGTCCCCCGGTTCTTTTTCTCGCCAACCTTGTTTGCCAAAATAAATAAACATGCTGCGCATCTTAGATTCAGAAAGCACACCAAGATCTTTAGCACGATAAGCCCAGGCCTGCATACTAAGACCATACTTGTACTTCAGTAGGATTAATTCTTCGTAACTGATATGCTGCCGGAAACGTCCCAGCTCTTCGTAAACTTTGGGTTCGGGTACCAAAAAGGCACCGGCGAATCGATGAGCTGCTTTCTCTTCGTCTATATCTTCACCTATTTTTAATATCAGGTGTCCAAGCTCATGGGCCAGGTTATAACGCTGCCGGTCTCCCGGAATCCCCTCTTTGACAACGAATACAGGCGCTTGTTCATTCGCCCACATAACGAGGGCATCAAAGTGATTCATCTCCTGATCAATCGCCCATACCTTGATACCACTCTCTTCCAGTACTTCCATCATGTTATCGATGGGATCAAGCCCAAGTTGCCAATATTCTCTAAGACGAATGGCGATTTCCTCGATATCTTCTATTTGTTGGACATTAGCATCAATGGGTGGATCTTCAAATTTAGAATCCATGCCAAATAATGCTTCGATCTGCAGATACCTCTCTATCCAATCCTGGGCCTGGTGTAATATTTTCATTTCTTGCTTTTTGGATAGTGACGCTTTTTTCCGAAACACTGGCTCTGACAGGTGCACTTCTACTGGTCGAAGTAAATATTCCACCTTAATGTCCAGTGATTGAGCAAGCTTTAAAAGATTTTGAGATCCAGGGGTGTTCTGTTCGTTTTCATACTTTGATATTGCCATGCGACTTACTCCAACCTGCTCTCCTAACTCCTGCTGACTCAAGCCCCTCATTTTCCGCGCCATCTCCAAACGCTCTCCCACACTCACGGCTGGCTCCTTCCCTAAGGTCTAGTCTCCTTTGTGGTTTACATTATATACCATATTACATTATTTGTAAACCTATAATATTTCATCTTGCGGGAGAACGCCTACTTAAATGGGAATATACGCAAGTATTACAAGGGGCAAATTAGAGGCATTTTAGGATCCAAATATGAGCAAAACCAACGCCAGTTCTCTTTCCGAAATACCTGGCTTCCAGTACTTTGATCTGGGAGAATTTGTGGTCCGAGCCATTCAAAACGACCCCACGCTGCAGCCTTCCACCAAGCACCAATACATCAAAGCGATCCAAAACTACCAGGCCACCGGGGAAAGCCTGACGGATCCGCAGGCCCTGACCGAATACGCGCTTACTGTTGGTAGTTCTACACGTTCTTTTCTGGCCACAGCTGTGACCCGCATGGCCCAGGAGCTCGAGCAGTTAGCCAAAGGCAGCGCTACACCGGAGAATATCGCTGTCATCCAGGCAGCTGTATTCCGGACCCAGGCGCTACAGAGTGCGATCAAGACTCAGCAACCCCAGGGGGAGAAAGCCCACACCTGGCTGACCTACCATGAAGCGGAACAGCTGCTGGAGGCTTGTTATCGCAGACCTAATGGAAAGAAGGAATTTGAGGTATATATCCTGCGGGACCGGTTGGCCATCGGATTGATGATGGCCGCGGGTCTGCGGCGAGAAGAGGCTGCCAGCCTGCAGTTTTCCGATATCGTCAAGCAGGATAAACGCTACGTGTTGAATGTGACCGGAAAAGGCGCCAAAAGCCGCGTTGTTCCCATCAATGAACGGCTGGCCGAAGCCATCATAGACTGGCAGTTCCTAATCGATACCGAGGGTTTAATTTTACGAAGCCTGGGGAGAAACAGAATTCCCAAAGACAGCATCAGCACGACGGGGTTGTATAACATCGTTCAAAAGCGCGGCGCGATGATTGGGAAACCCGAGCTGCAGCCGCATGATCTTAGAAGAACTTATGCGGAGCTTGGGAGACGAGCTGGTGTGCCGATATCCCAGATCAGTAAGCTCTTGGGGCACGCCAGTATTGAGACCACACAGGATTACCTCAATATTGAGCTTGATCTAGAAATAACAATTAGTGATTTTGTACCGTTTTGATATTTCCTTATTGGAGGCCTGTTCGGTACTACCAATAAATTTAAAAAACGTTCTCCCTGAAGATAGCGGTTTTAGTTTGCCTAACACGCCGAAAGAGTAGCCACAAAATCCCAATAAGGCCACAGTTATCCCCTACCCCGCTCCTCCGAATCTAAATAAGCACGGTATCGAATGGTTTTGTTTTTTCTGTGGAATGGAGGAGAATGATTTACTAGAAAATACCAATGCGAAACACACTATATTGGCGTGTCAGTAAAAAAAAATTCCTTTTTGAAAATTTAAAAATCCCGGGGTTGCATATAAGGTCGCGATTAAAAGTTTTTAAATGGAGCCCATCCCATCATAGTTCTCGCGCTTTGCATGAGCACATTGTGCCCTATTCGCTAAACTACTTTGCTTATATTTATTCCTCCCCAACTTTATCCAACAGGGCTAATGCAGCTAAAACCATTGAGCGCACACCAACACCAATAGCTTGTTCGTCAAAATTGAACTTAGGGCTGTGTAAAGGTATCTTCTCTATTTGATCAGGGCCCGAGCATCCTAAATGAAAGTAAAGCCCGGGTACCCTCTGCGTGTAAAACGCAAAATCATCTCCTGTAAGAAAAACATCGTTCAAATAAACAGCATTCTTTTCTCCAATATCACCACAAAGTCTTTCTCGAGCTGCTTCAACTAAATTGTTTGCGTTTTCTAACACAGGTATTTCAGGAAAATAATCAAATTTGAATTCCGCTTCAAGCGCGTGACAAAGTCCTTCAACAGCTCTCTTGATTTCTCTTGGAAATATCTCATCCAATATATGTTGGTCTAAAGCTCGCACTGTTCCATTAATTTCAACATTGTCAGCCACAACATTAGGCGAGTAGCCTCCGCTAATTGTGCCAACATTTAACAAAGCGGGTATCCCCGGATCAATCTTTCTGGTTACAATTAGCTGCAATAGATTAATCAAATTAGCAATTGCTGTAATTGAATCAACCCCCTGGTGTGGTTGTGCTGCGTGAGACCCTATTCCGTTGATAGTAATTCGAAACGAACCGCTACCTCCCATAGCAGGGCCGCGCCTGAATCCTACCTGGCCTACTACTAGATCGGGCCACAAATGAAGTCCCAATACCGCAGAGACATTATCAAGAATTCCGACATCAACCATTTGCTCAGCCGCAGAAACGGGCTTGTCTTTTCCCGGCAAAATCTTTCCCACTTCCTCTGCTGGCTGGAACACGAATTTTAGCTTGCCGTTTATATATCGGCGCAAATCAACCAATGTATGGATGGCTCCAATTAGAATTGCCGTATGCCCGTCGTGGCCACAAGCATGCATTATTCCAGGATTTATCGAGGCATACGCTAATCCATCGTTTTTTTCCTGAATAGGCAGAGCATCTATGTCGGCCCGCAACATTACCGTAGGTCCGGGGTTCTCCCCCTCGATCCAGGCAATAACTCCCGTGTCCACAACTCCAGTTTCCAATTGGAGGTTAAGAGGTCTCAGCTCTTCAGCAATAATACGGGCTGTTCGTAATTCTTGAAATCCCAATTCCGGGTGCTTGTGTATATCGCGCCGTATCTCTATCAACTTTGGCAAAATTTCGCCGATACGCTCACTTAAATCATTCTTGTTCATACAATTCTGCCTTTATTACCCAAGCTCTACCCCTAGTCCTTGTTCAGCAGCCGTTATATATGCTATCCGGGCAATCTGTGTATCTTGGACCCCTACGCCCGTTAAATCACAAATTGTGATCTCCTTTTTAGATTGACGTCCCAGTTTATGGTTGAGAATCGCGTCCCCCAATTCAATAATCTTGGCTTCTTCAGAAATAATACCCGCCTCAATAGCGTGGTGTAACTCACCCAATCTGAACGCCTGGCTTTTTTTGTCACATGCTATTCGGTCAACTTTAGCGAATACGCCTTCGTGCACTTCTTGTTTTTCTTCAGAATCGGAACCCATGCAGGTGATGTGTAGTCCTTCATGGAGCCAATCTGGACGCAGATAGGGTCTTTTTGAGGGCGTTGTTGTTATCACAATATTACATTGGCGCACCACCGATTCGGCGTCAATTGCTTTGATTACTTCAATTCCAAATTCCTTTGATATGTCATCTGCATACCTATCTACTTCTTCTGGGACAATACCGTATACCATTAATCTTGAAAATTTGCGTATTAATCTCAACCCCCTAACCTGATAGCGCGCTTGTGCGCCAGAGCCAATAACTCCAACCATTTCGATTTTCTCGGGAGCAAAATATTTTGCGGAGATTGCACCCGCAATACCTGTTCGTACATCTGTTAGGTATCCATTATCCAGTAAAATCGAGGTTGGCTTCCCTGTTATTGTGGAAACTAAAACCATCATTCCGCTTCCAGTGGGTAAACCAAGCAAATGGTTATCTAGGAAACCTGCAGCTATCTTTATGGCAAAGCTGTCAAGTCCATGGATGTATGCCGTTTTTACATCAACTTCTCCGTTATTGTTTTCAACGTCAATCCGGAGGATAGGAGGGAGCGTGACCTGACCTTGTGCCAAATAGGAGAAACCTTTTTCCACCGCGTCATAAGCGGTTTCATTTATTGATACGCAGGATCTAATCTCTTCTTCTGATAAAACCAGGATGCCTTTGGTCATTGTATAAAACGCTCCATTTGTTGTTAATATAACAGGTCGTGAATATTCTTCGAAGGATTCCATATGCGATTAGGCATAATCGCGACACCTAGTATAATTGCAACTTCCTGTCCAAGACTATGAACTAGTCCCCTCCCCTAACGGCACCCTTCCCGTCGCCTGTTGTTTTTCTTTCAAAACAATGCGTTCTCATCGATATACCTTGCACTGTTGAAGCCTTTGTAATATTAATGGACTAGAAAAATAATTACGAATGCAATTCCCAGGGATCAATCACCATCTCAAACATCTTTTGTTGAATTTATTTGTATAATGGAATCTATTTCCTTGGCAGCATGGTTAATGGCCCCTTTGTAGTTGTATATACTTGCCCTAGACACATCCAACAATTCTGCTAGACGGGGCACAGCTCCGCGCAATTGAAATAAACCACGTTCTTCGACAAATTGAATGAGCTCGATGCGATCCGCTTGGCTCAATGAATTTATATCCACCCCCCCTTTTGTTCTTAGAAATGCCGAGACCGAAAGCTCAATGAGTTCATCTAAGTCTTTAGCCCATGTGTCCTGAATTACTAAAGACGATTTCCCCCGTACGGGCTCAGTGAGTGTGCCTAAATTTGAATAAGCTTTCAGAAGGCCATCATAATCAACATTAATACAAAGTGCTCCTACTGGTGTTCCACTATCGTCTCGAATCCAAACCGTTGATGATTGCAGTTCACGGGAACCTACATTAATGCGGTAATTCAACTGGTCTTCTATATTTTCATCCAGGTTACTTGACACAAACTCAAGATCGGGAACCGGAGCACCAGGAGAGCGCCCAGAGACGTTTCCTGCAATAATAATTACAGAATGTTCTAAATCATTAAAGTCGTGAACAACTACTTCGCAGTTGGGTCCCACCACGGCAACAATACCCGCTGCGAGTCGTTCTAATAAATCGCATATACCTAAGTGTTTAAGTTTTGACATATATGGTGTTAAAAGTTAAAACTAAAGAGTATTTTACTTTTACAACACGTAAAGACAAGGTCAACAAATTATAACAAACATTTTACAAGATGTCAAATTAGGGGGGTATTAAGCTAAATAATTTGACAGTATATCTAAAGTAAAGTATACTAAGAAAAGAATTTTTACATATCGTCTAAATCTGTTATGAAAAACAATGTGGGCGAGTTTCCCTTTTATCGGTGTAATTTTATCGGTTGTCCTTGCCTTGTTGGGCTTACCTTGTGAAACCCCGGCGTAAGAGGTTGTGGATTACATTTATTAGGAGATTTTTGAACGGGTTTGTTTTAATCAGGGGGGTCAGAATGGCTATGAAGAGGAGGTGCTACCGAGAGAAGTGAAAATCTAAATAAAATTCCGTTTGTTTTCGACAGACAACAATTTGATTTAAATGAGGCAAAAAAAGGAGAAGAGAAGATGAAGCGTACTTTGTTTGTAATATCACTCTTATTAACCCTTTGCGTAATTCTTTCTGCCTGTGGCGCGGGCGAGCCGGCTAATCACTTAGAAGCCATCAAAGAAAAGGGCAAGATGGTGGTAGGCACTTCTGCTGATTTTCCTCCATATGAATATGTGGAAGAGGACGGTAGTTTTGCCGGTTTTGATATAGCATTAATTCAGGCAATCGGCGAACGTATGGATCTAGAAATTGAAATAGTCGACATGCCGTTTGATAGTCTTCTTGCATCAATCCAGGAGGGAAAGATTGACCTGACAATAGCCGCACTAAGTTATACTGAGGAACGAGATCAGCAGGTAGATTTTACAGATCCATATCAAGAAGGTCAGTTGGTTCTCGTTGTCCGGGATGATTTTGAAGGGGATCTGGACACAAAAGAGAAGATTGCTGAATACAAGTTGGGTGGTCAAGCGGGTGGCACAGGTGATATTTGGTTTACAGAAAATCTAATTGAGCCCGGATTGATGTCTGAGGATAACATGTTCCGGTACGAGCGGAATGAACTGGGGTTATTAGATTTAAAAGCTGGTCGAATCGATGTATTCCTTACTGATGATACGCCAGCTAATATTTATGTAGCCGAAATGGGAGGAATGAAAATTATTACTAACCCCGAATTTTTCCCGATAACTTCTATTAATATAGCCGTGCCTGAAGGAGACGATGAACTTCTCGAAGCATTAAACGGAGTAATCGCCGACCTTCATGATGAGGGCGTGGTAGAAGATCTAATAATGGAATGGATGCAAGCAAAGTAGGGAATATAGTCGCCAAAGAAAGAGCCTCCTATGGATGGATGAGTTGCTAAATGGGGTGGTGTGATTTCCGGAAGTGAATATGTTTTCTTTATTCGGGCACCGCACTCTTTCTTTGGCGGTTTTTTGTGAAGTCAAGTGTAGTTCTACTCCTCCACAGTATCACTTTGTTAAATTTGATAGGTATATAAAGTGGCGATACTGACGAATCGTCTAATTTTATATTGATAAGATGATAGATACAATAATCCTGTATATTTTTAAGGGTTTAGCCGTTACATCAGGGGTCGTGGCCGTTGCCTTGCCTATGGGTTTTATTTTAGGGCTATTATCTGCTGCCCTTTCAGTTTATGGGGGAAGGAGATTATCATGGGGAATGTCCGTATATAGTGTTTTAATGCGTGGGATCCCACCAGTCGTTCTTCTTTTTATATTGTATTTTGTACTCGCTCGAAATATAAACATTACCCCATTCTGGGCAGGCTCACTTTCTTTAGGAATTATCAGTGGTGCATATCAGTTGGAGATCATGCGCGGCGCAATTCTCTCTGTTGACATGGGCCAAATGGTCGCTGCTCGGGCTGTGGGGATGTCTAAAATTCAAGCGGTACTCTACATTGTGCTTCCACAAGCTTTAAAAATAGCTATCCCTCCCTGGTCTAATGAGGTGGCTATTTTGATAAAAAACTCTTCCCTGGTTTATGTAATTGGCTTACCAGAAATATTGCGGCGAGCTCAATACGTGAGCGCCAGGACTCATCAACCATTTATAGCTTATTCCATTGCCGCATTAATCTATTTATTAATGACTTTCGGTGCCAGTAGACTCCTCGAAGCTATCGACCACAAGACAAAGATACCTACGATCTAATTTTATAAGCGAAAGGTTGAAAACGTGAACAAAACAATCATAAGCGTTGAAAGTCTGGATAAGGCGTATGGGGATACTAGAGTATTGAGCAATGTCTCTTTTAAAGTAGGTGAGGGAGAGAACGTAGTAATCATTGGTCCCAGTGGAACCGGGAAAAGCACTTTACTAAGATGCATTAATCTGCTCACAAGACCAGACAGTGGAAAGATATGGCTGCGCGAGAAAGAGATTACGGGTCCTGGTGTTGACGAAAATGAAGTACGCAAACAAATAAGCATGGTCTTTCAAGATTTCCTTCTTTTTAACCATCTGACTGCCTTGGGAAATGTTGAGATTAGTCTCACTAAGGTATTAAGGCAATCTAAAGAAGAAGCTCGGTCCAAAGCGCTTTATGAACTGGAACGCGTTGGCCTTTCAGACAAGGCTGATTTGTATCCTGGACAATTGTCGGGGGGCCAGCGTCAGCGAGTTGCCATTGCCCGTTCATTGGCGCTGGATCCATGTGTTATGCTTTTTGATGAACCGACCTCTGCCCTTGACCCCGAATTAATTGGTGAGGTCCTCGAGGTTATGAAAACCCTAGCAAGTGAAGGAATGACAATGGTTGTCGTAACTCACGAGATGGGATTTGCTCGAGAAGTATCGGACAGAATTATTTTTATGGAGCATGGGGGCATCGTTGAGGAAGGCCCTCCAGAAACCCTGTTTTACAACCCAACAAAAGAACGGACCCGTGAATTCCTATGGAAAATTACAGAATTATATGGGGATCATCAACAAGAATCTAAGAAGGAATCCACAGCATGATAAGTTGGATCAATCTGATTATAAAACACCTGCCGGATTTTTATCAAGGGTTCCTTATCACCATTCGGATCACCCTGGTAGGCCTGGGAATAGGAATCGTACTTGGGTTGCCCATAGCCCTGGCTAGGATTTACGGGGGCAAGTTGTTATCTTCTGTTTCAATCGGTTTCATTGAGTTATTCCGTGGGACCCCTCTTTTAGTTCAGCTTTTCCTAATATACTATGGCCTTCCTGATATAGGACTAACTCTTACTAGAATGGCCGCTGCTTACTTGACCCTCGGCTTAAATAGCGCTGCGTATCAAGCTGAGTATTTCCGTGGAGCCATTAATGCCATTGGCGAAGGACAAATGATGGCTGCCCGTTCAATTGGAATGAGTCGCCTAGAAGCTATACGTTTCATAATTTTGCCTCAGGCTTTGAGGTTTGTTATACCATCCTGGTCAAACGAACCCATATTACTTATAAAGGCTTCCTCTGTAGTATTCCTTATTGGTGTTCCGGATTTGATGACTAGATCAAAACAACTCATTTCTAATTATTACTACCCTCCAATCAGTATATATTTGATCGTGGCAGTGTTTTATCTTTCTCTCGTGATTTTGCTAACTTTGTTGATGAACTTCATCGGCAGAAAGTTAGAGATACCAGGTCTCAAAGTAGAGGGAGCAAGCAACCGGAGCAGAGCATTATAAAAGGCAACATAAAATGATTTCGTTAAAAAATGTATACGAGGCTCGTAATCGCATTAAACCCTATATTAGAAGAACGCCTCTTTTTGAATCTACACAATTATCAAAGATTTCTAAAGCAAATGTAAAACTCAAGATGGAGAATCTTCAATTAACTGGTTCGTTTAAACCGCGAGGGGTGACGAATAAACTACTTTCGTTGTCACAGGCACAGATAAAACGAGGTGTTATTGCTACATCGACAGGAAATCACGGGAGAGCTGTCGCATATATAGCCAGGGAAGTTGGAGGGCGGGCAATCATTTGTATCTCTGAGGGAGTACCGGACAACAAGAAAGAAGCAATTAGGGAGCTTGGCGCAGAAATTATTGTTGGCGGCAAAAATTTTGACGAAGCTTTACGCGCTATGGAACAAATTGTAAAAAAACAAGGGGTGGAGCCATTCAACTCTTTCAGAGACCCTTATATTATGGCAGGGCATGCAACTATTGGCCTGGAATTACTTGAGGACTTTCCCGAAATTGACACGGTGATCATCCCTGTCGCAGATGGAGTATTACTAGTTGGTATTGCCGTCGTCCTCAAAGCGGCCGATCCATCTGTGAAAGTCGTTGGTGTTTCCATGAAACGAGGGGCGGCCTTAATCCCGAGTTTACGGGCCGGAAAAATTGTGGATTTTGAGGAAAAACCCACCTTGGCTGATGCTATCATGGGGGGGTTGGGCCCTGACGGCGAGTTTATATTGGATACTGTAAATAGATATATTGATGAAACAATAATGGTATCGGAAGAAGAAATTGCAGAAGCCATGACTTTTGCCCTAAATGAACATCATCAAGTCATTGAGGGCGCGGGTGCGGTGGGGATTGCAGCGTTACTGAACCAGAAAGTATCAGGGTTGGGAAATAATGTTGCTGTTGTTGTAACCGGTGGAAACGTGGACACGCAAACGCTATTGAGAATTGTACAATAGAAAAGTCCTCACAGGCGTTAGTATGGGTTGTGAAATGAAACTGGGGTCTGTCTTCTCTCTTTAATATCCGGCTATGAGAAGAATACTGATTTCAAATATATTAGACCACTAAGCCTTCTAATCTATATCCCTTTGGAACAGAGACCTCGACTCCCGTTTCGGCTTTATCTATCAATTGAAGATAAATCTTTCTCCCGGTTAGGTTATTGCGATACCCCCCACCCTGCCAAATAACTCAGTTCTATTCTGTCCCTTTGGCCTGCCCCCTCAAAACTAATCCAAAAGCAATATTAGGATTAGTACTTACGGGAGGCGGAGAAGACGACAAAGCACATACGCTGCTCCCCGGAACAGGCCGGCAGAAATGTATCAATCAGAAGGAAGACATAATAGCAGTAAAAAAAGGAGCATGGATTGGCATTTAATCTAAGAAACAAACATTGTGTAAAACTGCTCGATTTTTCACCCAAGGAAATTGAATTTTTGCTAGAGTTGTCCGCGGATCTCAAGAAGGCAAAATATGCAGGTGTTGAACAACAGAGATTAAAAGGGAAAAACATAGCCCTCGTATTTGAGAAAGCATCAACCCGGACTCGCTGTGCTTTTGAAACAGCGGCGTATGATCAGGGTGCACATGTGACCTATCTGGGTCCTACAGGCTCTCAGTTAGGGACAAAAGAAACTGTAAAGGACACCGCCAGAGTATTGGGCCGCATGTACGATGGCATTGAGTACCGTGGATTCGGGCAGGAAAGGGTGGAAATGCTGGCCAGGTATGCCGGAGTTCCTGTCTGGAACGGATTAACAAATGAATATCACCCTACCCAGGTGCTGGCAGATTTACTGACTATGAGAGAACACAGTGATAAACCGCTGAGCCAAATTAAGTTTGCTTACTTGGGAGACGCCCGTAATAATATGGGTAATTCGCTGTTGATCGGAGCAGCGAAAACAGGTATGGATTTTCGATCTATAGCTCCGAAAATTGTCCAGCCCAACCCGGAATTGGTGGGTAAAGCTCAGCAGATCACCAAAGAAACCGGAGCAACAATATCCATCACTGATGATTTGGAAAACGGTGTTAAAGATTGTGATTTTGTCTGCACTGATGTCTGGGTATCAATGGGAGAAGCTGAAGAGGTTTGGAAGGAACGAATAAACCTGCTAAAACCATATCAAGTAAACAAGAACGTGATGGAATTGACTAAAAACCCAGATGTTAAGTTTATGCACTGCCTTCCAGCATTCCACAATCGCGATACAGTGCTTGGAGAAGATATCTATCAGAAATTTGATATTGAGTCGATGGAAGTAACAGAAGAAGTGTTTGAATCACCAGCTTCTATCGTGTTTGATGAAGCCGAGAACAGAGTGCATACTATTAAAGCTGTCATGGTAGCAACATTAGGGTATTAATGTATTGTTTTGCTTCAGACGGAAAAGGAAAATTGACTTCCCTATGATAGTATAAAAATGGAGGTCAAAAACAATGAGAAAACAGCGCAAAAACTACACCCCGGAAGAAAAAGTGTCCATCTTGAGAAAGCACCTGGTTGAGGGAACGGCAGTATCAGAATTATGTGATCAATACCAATTACAACCAACCGTCTTCTATCGCTGGCAGAAGCAGTTTTTCGAGAAAGGGGCCCTGGCCT
>CAZHHT010000023.1:0-32909 GCA_964532455.1 uncultured Anaerolineales bacterium | reverse complement strand
CTGGCAGATCAGCAGGGAAATGTGATCCACCTGGGAGAGCGGGAGTGTTCAATCCAGCGGCGGCATCAAAAACTCTTCGAAGAAGCCCCATCCCCGTTCATCGGCAGCGATCAGGAATTAAGGGAACGGATGGGTGAAGTTGCTGTCCAGGCTGCCCGCTCAGTGGACTATATAAATGCCGGAACAATCGAATTCCTGATGGACGAGGATAAAAATTATTACTTTCTGGAAATGAATACCCGTCTTCAAGTGGAACACCCTGTTACAGAAGAGGTAACTGGGATTGATATTGTTAAGGAACAAATTCGTATTGCTGCCGGGCAACCGTTGCTGGTGAAACAAGAGGACATATCTCTCACCGGGTGGGCCATGGAATGCCGCATCAACGCTGAAGACCCCTATAGGGGATTTTTGCCCTCTACCGGCATCATCACTCAATCACTGCTCCCGGCAGGTCCGGGTGTGAGGGTAGATGCCGGCATTTACTCTGGATATGAGATATCCCCTTATTATGATGCCCTGATTGCCAAATTGATAGTTCATGAATCAAGCCGTGAGAAAACCATCGCCCGCATGAAGCGCGCATTGGAAGAATACCGGGTTATCGGAATCCGGACCAATATACCCTTTCACCAGAACCTGCTTCAAAATCCTGATTTTCTTGCTGGTAATTTCAACACGCAATTTCTCCAGGATGTTTTACCACCCCTGTCAGCCATTCATCAAGATAAAACACTTTCGGAAATAGCTGCCCTGGCTGCAACCCTCGCTGCCCATGAACAAAGCCAGCGGTCTGCACTGGAAATTCAGCGGTCAAAAAGAGATGTAAGCAATTGGAAATGGGTCAGCCGCTGGGAACAAACCCGAGAATAGGATCATGATGGAAAAATACTTCGCCGAAATTGAGGGAGTGGAATATCAAATCGAGATTCTATCCGACAACCTAGTCGTGATCAATGGAGCGCCCTATGAGCTGAATTTTCAGGCTCTCCGCCAGCACCTGTCTTACTCTCTGCTTCTTGAAGGCAAGTCCTATGAGATAAATACCTACCAGGACAATGGCGTTTGGGAAGTACTGTTAAGGGGTAGCCAATTCTCTGTTCAAGTTGAAGATGAACGGGAGCGACGTCTGCGGATGGCAGCTGGGCAGGCGTCAAAAGAGGAAGGAAAGATCATCCTCCAAGCACCAATGCCGGGCCTGGTGATTGATATCCGGATCAAGGAAGGGCAAGAAGTGGAAGAAGGGGACGTGCTGGTGATCCTGGAATCGATGAAAATGCAGAACGAAATCACCGCTCCCCGGGCGGGTCGAACAACCAGGATTCAAGCCAAAGTGAATGAACATGTGGAGCGTAAGCAGGTACTGCTGGTTTTGGAGTAAAGGGTTCCCCAAGGAGTATATTACTCCTTCCCCCGGTCTTTTTTGTCCTTTTGATTATCTGTTCTTAAACGCATTATTCTGATTAACAGGGGCGCCAGGACAAAGAGCAGCACAGCAATCACAATCAGGATTTCCCCCCAGCCCACTGTGACAACGGGACGGCATGCAAGCAGGCTTATGGTTAAGACTGCTGCCAAAAATCAAATTCTATCCCTATTGTTTAACTTCACTTAATCCTCAGATATAATATCTACAATGAACGTTAATCATACCATTCTATGCATATATTCAATATCATATTGTTCCTTGCTAATTGATCACAAAGTACATCTGAAATAAGTATCTTGTCTCTCGTTACCAGATCTGCCTAGAGAAAGGCCAACCCATCAAACACATTCACAAAATGCTCTTCTCCCTTGAATGATTTCGGAAAATTTAATAACCCCATCGCTTCCCGCACCAGCGCCAATGTTTCCTGGGATTCATCCTGCATCCTCATGGCACCTTTAGACAAAATATCCATCACAATGCCCTGATGGTGGGTAAAATCGGCTCTGCGCTGTCGGAGTGGCTCTAGAAAATCGTTGACTGCCTGAACCAGTTTCCGCTTCACTTCCACATCGCCAACTTTGCCCTGGCGGTACCTCTCCTCTAATTCAAGAACTTCTTCCCGGTCTTGATTAAAAAGATTATGGTAGATAAAAACCGGATTGTCCTCAACTTTACCCGGAACATCTGCTCTGGTCCGATTGGGGGCGGTAGACATCCCCATCACTTTTTCCTCCACAACTGATGTGGTGTCTGATAGATAGATGGCATTATTAAGGCTTTTACTCATCTTGGCCTTGCCATCAGTCCCAATCAGTGTCCCTTCCATTTCAATCTCAGGAATAGGGAAGACTTCCCCGTAGAGGTGATTAAATCGGCGGGCTAACTCCCTGGCCAGTTCAACATTGCCCTGGTTATCCGTACCTACCGGAACTAAATTTGCCCGGGGCAACAAAATGTCCGCAACCATCAATACCGGATACCCAAGCAATCCAAACGGCATCGTGTCCAGGCTTTCAGCTCTCGCCGTTTCTTCCAGCGAGGGAATTCTTTCCAGCCGGGGAGCGGAAACCAGCATGCCTAACAAGGTATTCAATTCTGAAATGCCGGGAACACTGCTCTGAACAAAAATAGTTGCCTGCTCTGGGTCAATCCCAGCTGCCAGGTAATCCAGCACAATCTGGTAAATAAACTCCTTCAATTGCTTGATCTGTTCCTTTCCAGGCCGGGTTGTTAAGGTGTGAAGATCGGCGATCACATAGAAGGAGTCGTGGGTTTTCTGGGATTTTACCCGGTTTTGCAGGCTGCCAATGTAGTGCCCCAAGTGCAGGGGGCCCGTTGGTCGATCCCCGGTCAATATTCTGTTTTTCATCATCGTTCCTCCTTTTCCCTTACTCGAGGGAAAATATATATTAAAAGCCCTCATCCACAATGGGACGAGGGCTAAAAAACGCTCGCGGTGCCACCCAGCTTAGGTTAACCTCAGGTTTAACAAAAAAACCCGCCGGTGATGCGACGGGTAGATTCATACCTTGCAGCCCTGATGGCCAGCCTCACTTTGTCAGATACGGCCCGGAAAATCCGAGTTTATATCTTTTACCCTGGTAACGGTGGCATCTCCGGCTCAGGCTACTAAGGATTTACCCGTTCACCCTGCGACTCCAAGGTCCATTCGACATCTTCGTGCGGGTGAGATTTCCACCTTTGCTCACTCTCTGTGCCGTCACTTCCGATGTTTACTAGTCCTCTTCGCAGTCTTTACGTATTCAGTTTGGATGAATGTTTTTATACACTACCAGGAATCCTTTGTCAAGCGATAAACTTGCCTCCCGGATAAGTGTGATTAACCTGCATATTCAAGATACCTTGCTGGCTGTGAAAGGTTTATTAATCTCTTACAAAGTTTCCCTCGCCAGCCAGGTAGATCTACAAATCCTGGTCGCCTAGTGTTTGATTCTTGGTCCAGAAAACATAACTGCTGCCCAATAAAGAGACCGTGAGCGCGAAATCCAACCCGACCACACCCAGCATGAAAAAATAATTCCCCTGAGCCCAATGATTCAGCAGGACTCCAGAAGTAATCATACCTGCTAGGGCGAAGAAAAATCCAGGGCGGAAGAACTGCCAGATTCTTGGATCTTCCAGGTTGTTGATCCTGTACAGGTTTTTCCGACAGCTGCCAGCAAAAAAAGTTTTGGCCTAAATAATTCCCAAAATCAATCCGACCAATACAGCCAACCAGGGCCATGCCCCGCCAGGTTTGAGTTGAACAGCATTCCAGATCAACTTCACTCCGCTTCGGAATAGCATCCCTCCACCAATGTACCAAATGGCAGCTGCTAGAAAAATTAAAGTTCTTTTAGATGTTTTCATAAAACTTTTTCCCTGACCTAACTATCCATTATGACAAGCTCTGTCTTTTTTCAAAGTTGAAGTACTCTAAGAAACATAAGAGAATAGAAAAAACGTCAAAAGACATAATTAATAAAATCTAGGTATAGACAGGTTTGATACTCTCAATATTTCCTTGCAGATGGTTGAACGTATCTGGGTAGTCCCTATGGTAAAACTACCAGCTGCTTTCTAACAGCCTTCGGTGCAAATAACCTGATATACCCCTCCAATATCTCCAACTGAGCTTCTACCTGGGAAGCGTTGATCCCCGGCGGCCCATAGGTCGTAAACACGGAATTTACAGTGTCTGGAAGTATCTGGGTCCGTTGGTC
Source organism: uncultured Anaerolineales bacterium (assembly GCA_964532455.1). Lineage (GTDB taxonomy): Bacteria > Chloroflexota > Anaerolineae > Anaerolineales > UBA11858 > B10-G9. The sequence continues at coordinate 28,754 of CAZHHT010000023.1, read as the reverse complement.
AGGACCATAAATGACAGAGGACAGGATACCTTGTTGATCTCGAATATACAGGTCCCCTGCCTTAAGCTGCTGCTCTGTACCGTTTAACTTTTGGTAGGTTTCTTCCCCACAAGAAATCTCAGCCGTCAGCGGCAAATCCAGGTTCTCAAAATCGTGGGCAGCAGTCAGCAGGCCGGTTTTTAGCTCCGCCATGAACATGCAGGTTACCAGCGCAGAGGGAGAAAAGATCGGTTTCCCTTTCATTACGACAGTTTCCAGCTGCAGCTGAACATGGTAGGACTTTCGGAACCGGCGGTAAAAAGCATCATAGGCAGCCAGTACTGGTTCCTCCCTGAGTGCCTTTCTATCCATGCCCTCATACCGTATTCGCAGTTCTGCTTCCAAAGCCTTTTTGACTTTCTGTAATTCGGGGTGATCAGGAATGTTAAGCGCGCCCCTGATTGCCAGAAATCCCACCAAAGATTCCGGCTCCTGTGCTGTCCAGTTTGAGCTAACCTGAATCATCATATTCCTCCGCGAACGTGATTCTGATGTTTATCAAAAAACCCGTTGATACTTATATCCAGGCGGTATCTTTAATTGTCAGTTCTCCGCCAATGTCTCCGGTATTCCGGGTTCCAGCTGGTTCCACCATCAGAATCTGGCATTCTTCTTCAGCAGCTGGTTTATGCTCCACTCCCCTTGGGATCACACACATCTCCCCGGTTTCCAGGTATAAATCCATGTCCCGAAGGTGAATGGACAGATTTCCATCCACCACTAAAAAAATCTCGTCCGTCTCCGGGTGAGTGTGCCAAACAAACTCGCCTTGGATTTTAGCGATCTTAACCTGATAATCATTCAGCTGGGCAATAATTTTTGGATTCCACTGTTCAGCTATAAGCGAAAATTTTTGGTTAAGATTGACGACATCAATAGACATTAATATATCCTTACCTTTACGGCTCATTAAAATATTTAGTTTCCCTATCCTGGCAGAGAATCCTGAACCACGTTCGAGCGGTGAAGTCGAGAATGTCTCTGAAGCCAGCAAAGAGTTGGGGATATCCCGCCTGTTGCCAAGGACAACACCAGCGAAACCAGCCAGGTCTATCAAGCCCACTGCTGCCCCACCTTATACCTCTTCGGCAAACAGAGGATTTATCCGTTACTCCAAGATTGGGGAAGGGCCATACAAGGAAATCGAAGCCGCAATCCAATTTCTGCCAGCAGAGGAGTATCCTTAGTACAGATTGATTTATGGTTGTATATCAATCACGGCGTGTGCCGGATGGTTTTTACCAAACAATCGCCACCCAGACCATCTTCGGTGCAAATCTTGATCTTGGTGGAAATATCGTGCCCGGTGGGATTGTTATTAAACGTCAATATCACATAATGACCTTCACCAGGAGTTAGATCCATCTGAGTACTGACTTTTACACATCCGACAATTTCCTGAAATTGATCTTCAATAGTACTTAAGGGATTAGACCCTCCGGTGTGATCCGTTGCGGTTGTCTTCCAGGATTCAAGGGTGAGTCCTCCGGTGTTTTTAATCTTGTATACCAGGGTCCATGGCACACAGGCTTCCTTGTGATGATAAGAAACCGAGAAATCCAAACCAGGCGTTGGAGATGGCGGCGGTGTAAAAACCGGCAGGGAAGCAGTATCGCCAACGGGTGTGGCGTATTTGCCCCACACCCAACAGAATGACCCTTCCTGTCCTGGCCGCCGGATATACCAATACTCTCCCAGGGGATCCTTGGCTACTGCCTCAGGCTCAGCCCCTTTTTGAACTGTGACTAACCAAGCATAGATTGTTCCGGGACCGGTGCGGCAATTGGTATTTTCCGATATATACACCATTGGGACATCCGGTGTTGGCGTCTCGGTGACAGTGGGTGTTAATGTCGGCGTGTCTGTACTCTCCGGTGTAAAGGTCGCTGTTGGAGTGTCAGGTTGTTTAGTTTCTTCTTCAACATCAACAGGCTGTTCCTGTCCAATTACGGCCATGGTTTCAGCGATGCTGGTTTCCACATATCCTGCCGGTTTTTCCTCATCGACAGTGGGTTGACTGGCCATGAGCGGCAGATTACAAGCCAGGCTTAGCAGAATAAGAGTGCACCCTACAAGAACAAGCCGGAGAGAAATTTGAAATTTTCGATTCTGGTTTTGTGAGCCACTCATGTTTTCTCCTATAAGAAATAAGTAGGACTAACAATTACTGCTGCTAACTGCATCGCATCATAGATTATTCTTGCTGAAAAAGAACCAATCTTCATTCGTCGAAAAACGCCTGTCTTGAAATTTCCAGATAGGCAAGATTAAAGTTCCTTCAAGGCGGTTTCCAAACCGATAAATAAATCCTCCGGGAGTACCGCGTAGGCCAAACCAAGGCCATAGATGAATGTTTGCAGCGCATCTTTGCTCTCGGTTCGCAAGATAGGCTCATCACCACTGGAAACCACGTACTCTAACCCGGCCATCTGAACAGTGAGTCCCCAATCTAGACGGTTTGCAAGTTTAATTCCCCCGTCCAGGCTACCTTCCGGGAAATATTTTTCTAGCATCAGCAAGTCATTCATGGGACAACCTCCTGACTACATCTGCTGCGGGTGTTGCATAAAAACCCCTGGGGGATGTAATTCTTATTTAATTCTACTCTATAAATAGTCAATCTCGGTCATCTGATTCCCCCTGGGTCAAATTTCCGTTATTCAGCTAGGAATTGACGGCAGTCAACTAGGTACGAGTCCAATTCCCAGTTCTTAACCAAGGCATTGAATCCCAGCTGATTTGACTGAAGACAAAATTCATCCGGTTCAAGTTCGTATTCAATAACAAATACCGTTTTACCTACCTCAACAAACGGTGATAACAAGCTGCATTCTTGATAATAAAAACACTCTTCATTGATGATCCAATCGAAATAAGGTTCTAGCTCAGCAATTTGATTTAGATCATTTTTTAATCCAATGGACAATCCTCGGCTGTGGGCAGCCCGGGAAAGAAATTTGTTAAAAGAGAGCTGATCACTGGCATTTATGGGGAAGCCGGTTTCATTATCATATCCATCGAGATTATCTGGATCAACGCCATCACAGCCTTTTTTCACAGCGAGGTCAAACCTCCCCTCTAATATCGGCTGAAGCAAACCAAGGCGACGGACATCAAGCCATTTTTCACCCGGCCAACCATCCAGGTCATTACCTAAAATTTCGGATGGAAAATCAGGGGCATCAGGGCGCCAATCCTCAAAAGAACCGGCACTGATGTAACACTGCACAAATACCCCGCGCTGATGTAAATAGTCAATCACCGCTGATGAAGTATCAAATAAATCCAAATTATATACCTCAACATCTAAATCCAGATCGATGTCTCCAGAATACTGGATTTGCCAAGAAACCACTGGGGGCAGACCGGATATCGGTAGTTCAACAGCTTCCTTTGATTTTTTTAACAGGGAGCAAGCCGTAAGGCACAACAGGCTTATAGTTAATAAAACACAGGATAAGGGTCGTATAAATCCACCCCATAAACAGGGACGGCGACTCATACAAAATATTTCCAGTTTTTCTGACATTTACTCATTATAAACCAGAGAAGATATCAGCATACCTCCGGGATAAATACCTCGAAGGTATATTCAAGACTTCGTTAGTCTCATTCCCATTCACGGCAGCGGATAGAGTTCAAGGTACATTTCAGTGAATTCAACCACCCAGAAGTTCGAGGAAGAATCATTGAGACCGCTATAGATCACAATGAGATGCGGGCCAGAAATCCAGGTCATGCCGTCCACACCTGAGGTATAGTACCTTGCCACAAGATCACTGGAGATGGGCTGAAACTCCCATTGGTACTCCTGAGATACTATGAGATCAAGGTGAGCACTGCGAGTCTCTACCGTATCATAGCAATAAATGTACACATTAACAACATTTTCTGAACTGACCTGCCCGTTTTCTGGTTTCTGGTATTCCAGGTTTGTGAAGTATGCAATGCCCCCACCAATCATATCTCCTGAACCTGAATCCGGATCCTGAGCCTGAAATCCTTCCGGCAGATCCGATAGCACGATCTGGGCTGGTTCTTCCTTACCGGGCTGGAATGGTTGTTCTCGCAGCCATTCCAGCGGATCAAGGCTAGGCTGCGGAGGCAGGGTATCTTCCAGGGTCTGAGTCTCAATGAACTGTGGGGACTTTATGATGTCCGGCGGCGGCTGTTCAGATTCTGATATTGCGGTAGATGGTGTACAAGATACCAGAATCAAAAGAATAAATATTAGGGGTATGATTCGGGAAAACATTTTTATCCTCCTTCCATTAGTTCCGGGGGCAGAGAAAGCAGGAATGAGAACCTTCAACTAGATCGCTCAACTGAGGGGGCATGCTGTATAGTGTGCTTGGTTTCATTATAGCAAAGAAACCATGCACAATGAAACAGGGCAGATCTCTATACCTCTATCGGATTTATTGACCTCCTTTTTTTGAAAACCCGGGTGGGTTCCCGGTAGGACTTACTTTTCCCCATGAATCACCCTCATACGCTAATTTCCATAGAGAGGTGCCTGCAGCTTACACGCCCTCAAAAAAGGATAATGCGGGCTGCTTCAGGCAATGATCACTATTCACGGCTAGAATGATCAGGTTTTGTACTCTATCCAACCCCAAGAACCCAACGACATCCTGACAAGCCTGTCAAGCCTGTTCAAAACAGCGTTCCTCTGGTAAACTGACGAAGTTATTATTAGGAAATCCGGCCAAGATCGGTCGGTTTTTTTATGCACTGCGAAGAAAATGATGAAAACTACCCGCACGGACTTACGCAATCTGGCCATTATCGCCCATGTCGATCACGGCAAAACCACCCTGGTTGATGGGCTCTTACAGCAAGCCCACGTCTTTCATGAGAATAAAGTAATCAGGGAACGGGTGCTGGACTCTAACGACCTGGAACGCGAAAAGGGAATCACCATTCTTTCTAAAAACACGGCTATTGAGATCGCTGACCCTGAAACCAACCAGGTTATAAAGATCAACATTGTTGACACACCCGGTCATGCAGACTTTGGGGGAGAAGTGGAACGTGTGCTGAATATGGTCGACGGTGTCTTATTACTGGTCGACGCCGCTGAAGGTCCCCGGCCCCAGACCCGTTTTGTACTTCAAAAAGCCCTGGAACTCGGCCACAAAGTAATCGTGGTCATTAATAAAGTTGACCGCAAACTTGCGGACACATCCCAAGTCTTAAATGACACCTTTGATCTGTTCATTGAGCTGGGGGCCAGCGAGGAACAGGCAAATTTCCCCGTGGTGTATGCAATCGCTACGCAGCATCGTGCGGGGCACACACCAGAAGTAGGACCAGATCTGCAGCCCTTATTCGAGACCATCCTCAAATCCATCCCCGCACCGGTAGTGGAAATCGATCATCCTCTTCAGATGCTGGTCACCTCCCTGGAATATGATAATTTCCGGGGCGCGACCGCCATCGGACGGATTTTTGCTGGTGATATTAAGGTCGGGGAGCAGGTGGTTTACCTGACATCAGACTCTGAAGTCATTCCCGGCGAAATCAGCTACTTATATGATTATCAAGGACTCGACCGCAGGGAAGTGGATGAAGCCCGGGCGGGCGAGATTGTTGCTGTCGCCGGTCTGGAGGGAATTACTATTGGTGATACAATCAGCGATCCCCAAAACCCGATTTCCCTACCCAGGATAAAAGTGGGAGCCCCTACAGTCCGGATGTCTTTTGGGGTCAACACCTCTCCTTTCTTTGGCAAAGAAGGGACCTGGAAAACATCCCGAAAACTGCGTGAACGTCTATTCCGGGAGACAAAGAGCAATTTAGCCCTGCGAGTGGAAGAAACAGGGAACGCAGATATACTATTGGTTTCTGGACGTGGAGAACTGCACCTGGCCATCCTGATCGAAACCATGCGCCGCGAGGGCTATGAATTCCACGTCTCACGGCCTGAAGTGATTCTAAAAACCTCTCCAAACGGCAAGATACTGGAACCTTTCGAAGAGGTCCGGATCGAAATCCATCCCAGTGATATTGGCATTGTTATGGATTCCCTCAACGATCGACAGGGGGAATTAAAGGAAATGCGCGAATTAAGCACGGGCACCGTGCTGCTCACTTTTCTGGCGCCCACCCGGGGAATCCTTGGATTTCGCCACCACTTTCTGACTATGACCAAGGGGACAGGCGTTCTGAACACGTCATTCCACAGTTTTGCTCCCCAGGCAGGGTCTGTAGATTCTCGTTCTCACGGCTCGCTGGTCGCTTGGGAAACCGGAACCACAACCACCTTTGGTTTAAAAAATGCCGAGGGCCGAGGAACCCTGTTCATCGGGCCAGGCGTCGAAGTTTACCGGGGAATGGTTGTGGGAGAAAACCAGCGACCAGACGATATTGAAATCAATGTCTGCAAGGCCAAACATCTGACCAATATGCGGAATAGTATCCGCGAAATTAATCAACGGCTGGTCACCCCCAGAGAGATGAGTTTGGATCAATACATCGAATTTCTTGCGGATGATGAATTCTTGGAAGTCACACCAAAAAACTTACGGATCCGAAAACGAATCCTGGATCACGGCACACGCATTCGGGAAGCTAAACGGGAAGAGGAAAAGATCAACGGCTGATATTCTCCATTTGATATTGAACCATAGACCTCCGAGGTTTCAACGATCTCGGAGGTCAATAACTGGATCTATTGGTAATAATTGAGGGACTTCCGACCCCTGGTATGCCCGACAACTTGAAAAATTCCAATCCTCTGGTAATCGAACCAACCCAGCTTCTACCGGATTGAGATGAATATAGCCGGCAAGTTGCCATAAATAGGCAGTACTCTCAATATATTTGGCTTGGAATGCACCCTGAAACAAGGGTCCCACACGGTTGTATCGATGATTGACGGCTTTTGTATATGAAACCGACAACTTCATCATCGCTTTTGAGACCTCGGAGGTCGTAACGACCTCCGAGGTCTCTTTTATCATAACCAACAAATGGTAATGGTTTGGCATCAGGCAATACGCCCCGATGTTTGCCACCGGCACTAAATATCTTTGAATATCCCATAGAAAGTGAGTGTAATTATCATCGTCAAAGTAGACCAATTCGCGGTTTACACCCCGATTGTAAAAATGGTAATACTCACCTGGACAAAAGGTTAGATATCTTCTCGGCATAATCACCCCCTGGCTATTTGCCAATATTTTAATCTCTGCATTCGATGCAATTTACATTATAACATTTTCCATTCTACCTCGGAGGTCTTGAAGACCTCCGAGGTAGAATACTGTTCACCTTAAGAAATCTAAGGTCTTAAGGTTCCTTCGTTGCAACGACTTCCCGCACATGATAGAATAACAAGACAACAGCGCTTAATCTTACGGGAAACATCAATTATGTCCAATATGGTTGAAGTGGTCATCGACAGCATCCGGGTCAGCTTGATGTCCCAGCAGCGGGTGGTCATCCTGCGCGAGTTGAATTCTGATCGCTACTTGCCAATTATGGTCGGCGTCTACGAGGCGGAACATCTCACTCTGGCTCTCCAGGATGTAGAAGTTTCCCGACCGCTAACCTACGACCTGTTTGTCAATATTCTAGAATCGCTCGACGCGCAGGTCATCCGTGTGGAAGTTGTTTCTCTGAAAGATGAGACCTATTTCGGCAATATCGCTGTCAGCATCAACGGCACCCAGCACAACATCGACTCCCGACCTTCGGATGCTATGAATCTGGCCATCCGGATGCAAGTGCCGATTTTCGTCGCCGATGCCGTGATGGAAGAAGCTGGATTATTCCCTGAAGAGGACCTCTCCGAAACTGGTCCGGACGAGGAGTTGGATACGGAACGGCTCTCAGTATTTGAAAACTATTTAGATAAGATTGACCCAGAAAAGCCTGCTCCTGACCAGGACGAAGAAGAAAATCTGGATGACGATTAAAACTGGGTCTGCTCCCCCATCATATCAAGCAAAAGATATTATCAATACTCACAGGTTTTCCGATTTACGATACAACTAACTCAAACTAATAAAAGAATACCCCGCCATGACTGAAGCTGTCCAATTTGAAGCCGCTCCTGAATCCTCCGTACCCCAGATGGTTCCCCACAGCCGCGAAGCAGAAGAAGCGGTCATCGGAGCTATGCTTATCAATCCCGAAGCCTATTATGACGTTGCCCAATTCCTGCATTCGGATGATTTTTATATTCACCGCAACCAGTGGATCTGGCAGGCCTTTATCGCCCTTCATGACCGAAATGAAGCAATCGACTTTGTTACCGTCACCGAAGAACTGGACCAAATGGAGCACCTGGCAGATATCGGCGGAGCAGCTTATATTACCAAATTAATCAACAACGTCCCCTCCTCCCTGCATGCTGAAGCTTACGGGCGCCGGGTAGAGGAAACCGCCATCCGCCGCCGCATGCTAGCCGCAGCAAACCGAATCGCCAAACTGGCATACGAGGAAAACATCAGCCTGGATACGGTGATGGATGATTCAGAGAAGGCGGTTTTTAACGTCAGTGAACGCCGATTAACCCGCGACCTCCAGCCCATCCGCGCTGTCCTAAGTGATTATTTTGACCGCATCGAAGAACTCTCCCAGCGGGATGATGACCTAGTAGGTGTGCCAACCGGCTTTTTTGATATCGATAAAATGCTGGGCGGCCTGCAACCTTCCGATCTGCTTATTATCGCCGGTCGTCCCGGGATGGGAAAAACTGGTTTTTTGCTTACCGCGGTGAAAAATGCCGCTCTGATCCATAAAAAACATGTCGCTATATTTTCCCTGGAAATGTCCAATGAACAGCTGGTACAGCGCCTGATCGCCCAGGAAACCGGGATCAACTCCACCCGTCTGCGCTCAGGCAGGTTGAATCCCAACGAATGGATGCTGTTCACTCAAGCTATTGAAGTTTTGACAGACACTCATATTTTCCTAGATGACACCCCCGCTCTCACTCCACTGCAGCTGCGAACAAAATGCCGCCGGCTTCACCTGGAATACAAACTGGATCTGATCGTCGTAGATTACCTGCAGCTGATGGGTGGGGATATCCGCTCCAATAACCGCGTCCAGGAAGTTTCCGAAATTTCCCGCAATATGAAAATTCTAGCAAGGGAGCTTAACGTACCGGTGCTGGCCGCTGCCCAGCTATCCCGGGCCGTCGAGCAGCGTTCAGATAAACGCCCGGTGCTGTCCGACCTTCGAGAATCCGGCAGCCTGGAACAGGATGCTGATATCGTCATGTTCATTTACAGACCCGAGGTCTACGAGGAAGACTCCTCCCACCAAAATCTAGCTGAGATTATCATCGCCAAACACCGTAATGGTCCCACAGGCGAAGTTCAGTTAGTCTTCCGTAAAAACCTGGCTAAATTTGAAAACGCTGCCACCCGGAATATTGACCTCTCACAGGTGACCTAATGGGATTTGACGGCTTTCCCCCTGGAAAAATAAATACCATCAGGATTCCAACACTGTTCTTTAAAGAACTACTGCCGCAGATCGATGATCTGGACGAACTAAAGATCACTCTTTATGCACTTTGGCAAATCACCCGCCTGGAAGGGGAAGTCAGATTTTTGAAGGAAGAAGATTTTATAGGAGATCCGATCTTTATGGAAGGAATGGGCGCCACGACCGCCGCCCAGCAGCTCGCGGTCCGCGCAGGGCTGGATCTGGCGGTGAACCGCGGCACTCTGTTGAAGACAACAGTTCCTGACCAGGACAATCAGCTGGCAATTTACTTTTTCAACTCCCCCAGAGGGCAAGCCGCGGTCCAATCCGTCGCAGACGGATCATGGCGCCCCTCCGACGGAAGCGGTCCATCTCTAACATTAAGTGTGGAGCAACCTAATATATTTCAGCTCTATGAAGAAAATATCGGACCATTAACCCCAATGATTGCGGATACGCTCCGGGAAGCGGAAAAGACTTACCCCGAAGGCTGGATTCGGCAGGCTATAGAAATCGCAGTCCAGAACAATGTCCGGAAATGGAATTATATAGAAGCCATCTTACGCAGTTGGCAGGACGGTGGAAGAGATGAGCGACAAGATAGAAGACATACTAAAAAAGACCGCAGAGCATATCTCGAAGATGAGTTCGCAGGATTCATCGAAGATTGATCCGAGTCCGGCTTCCTACGCCGGAGATCCAGAATGTGAGATCTGCGGCGGCGTGGGCTACCTCTGGCGCGATTTACCAGTTGGTCATCCTGATTTCGGCCGGATTCAGATTTGCACCTGCCGGGCAGGTCAGATAAAACAGCAGGTCCGGAACGATCTTTACAAAATGAGCAATCTTGACGAGCTCACCCATCTGACCTTTGAAAACTTTGAACCCCGGGGACAAATTGGAATGGGTCCTGCCCAGGCAGATTCCCTGGAACGGGCTTATAACCATGCCAGCCAATTCGCTAGAAAACTGGGGGGTTGGCTGGTGATTCAGGGACATTACGGATGCGGAAAAACCCACCTGGCAGCAGCTGTCGCCAACTTCGTAGTTGACATAGGGGTCCCCACCCTATTTTTGACTGTACCCGATCTATTAGATAGCCTGCGGTTTTCCTATAACAATCCCGAGTCCAGTTTTGAAGAGCGCTTTGAAGATATCCGGCGCTGCCCTCTCTTGATCATGGATGACTTCGGGACGGAAAACGCCACACCATGGGCGAAGGAAAAATTGTTCCAGATTCTCAATTACCGCTATATCAACAATCTTCCTTTATTGATCACCACCAACCTTTCCCTGAACCAGCTGGAAGGCCGCATCCGCTCCCGGCTGCAAGATCCTGAGCTGGTCACCCGGGTTAATATCCTGGCGCCGGATTACCGCCAACCAATGGACGATACCGGGCACTCTGAACTATCATCCCTGAGCATGCTTAGCGATCGCACCTTTGGAAATTTCAGTCTCAGGGAGAATGAAAACCTGGAAAAAGAAGAGCGGAAAAAAATAGAGAGTGCTTTTAAGGCAGCCCAGAAATATGCTGAAAAACCGCATGGCTGGCTGGTGCTGCAGGGAGATTATGCCAGCGGGAAAACACACCTGGCCGCAGCCATCGCCAACTACCGTACCGGGGAGGGTATTCCCCCGCTCTTTATCATGGTTCCCGATCTGCTGGATCATCTTCGGGCAACTTTCAGCCCGGTGAGCACTGTCAGCTATGACCGCCGCTTTGATGAAGTGAAAACAACTCCCCTGCTGGTGCTGGATGACCTGGGCACTCAATCCATGACCCCCTGGGTTAAGGAAAAACTCTACCAGCTCTTTAATTACCGCTACAATGGCGGACTGCCCACAGTGATCACCACAGCGGACACCCTCAGTGAAATAGATCCCCGGATCCGGAGCCGGATGCTTGACCGCCGCATCTGCCGAATATATGCCATTACTGCTCCTCCCTACCGGGGTGGAGGACGGTAATTAGCAGTATTCAGTAATCCGTGAGCATAATAGAAATTGAGTTGAGGAACTGTGATGACACCGCCCTCACCGCTTCACCAAGTCTCCCAATCTTCCAGTCCCCTGGTCATTAATTCCCCACATGCCGTTTACACCCTTAAGAATTCACCAGTTAAGCCCACACACTAAAGCTGCCCGCTGGGATATATTACAATCAGGATATAACTGTTTGGTTAGGGAAATCCAACTCGAGCGGAATGCCAGAAATGAATCTCTCTCAAACCTCATATAACATAGTAATTCGATCAGAAAAAGAGGCGGAAAAGTATTATTCCCGCTTAAGTTCTATTTATGATTTTCTAGCAGCCAGTGAAAAGAAATTCATCCGGATGGGTTTAAAGCTGCTGAAACCCCATCCGGGGGAGAAAATCCTGGAAATTGGTTTTGGCACCGGCTATGCCCAGCTGATGATTGGTCAGGCAGTCCAGGGAGGGTTGAGCGCTGGCCTGGATCCGTCTGAAGGCATGAATCGGATAGCTCAAAACAAAGCAGTTAAAGCCAGTTATAAGGACCGGATCAGCTTAATCCGCAGCAACACCCTGCCAATGCCATTTCTGAGGGAGGTTTTTGATGGAATTTTTTCGAGTTTCACCTTGGAACTATTTGATTCACCCCAAATACCTCTTGTACTCAAGGAATGCCGTCGGGTACTAAAGCCAGGCGGCAGGTTGGTGGTAGTTTCGCTTTCAAAAGACCAACCCCTGCCCTGGGTGGGCCGATTGTACGAGTCGCTGCATACCCGGTATCCCTGGCTGCTAGACTGCCGTCCGATCCCTGTCCGTTCGCTGATTTCTGATGCGGGATATGAGGTCAAACAAACTCAGGAATCCAGCATATGGGGGCTACCGGTGAGCATGCTTCTGGCTGTTTAGGAAGAAGAATGAATTCAATTCTAAAACCTGGGTACCCCGTTGTTTAATGTAAATTAATACAAAAACTGCTCCATTAGACATTCAGAGCAGTTTTATCAACTGTGTGCCCCCACGGAGATTCGAACTCCGGTCTTAACCTTGAAAGGGTTATGTCCTGGTCCCCTAGACGATGGGGGCTTGTTTTGGTTTCCTAAAGTACTCTTGCGAACGGGAAAAATTTTACCATTCCCTCTAGATCAGGTCAACCCTAAATGCCCTCTGTATCCTTCGTTGCCCTCCTTATTTATCCCCGTTTTTTCGCAGACAGTGAGTAAAAGTTGCGATATGATTACGGCTGATCAACAACGCCTCGCTTTTTATTTCCAGCTCAGGATAAACAATCGACCGCACTGTTCCTTCAAAAATTGGCAGGTACTCCCAGGTCCCTCCAGACATCAACGCGGTGAAATCAAACCGTCCCGGCCATTCCAAAGTACCTTCATACTCATAAGTGGAATCTGTAACGGCAATATTGAAAGTATTTACATTTTTATAACCCGGGCGAGTGATTCCTTTTGGTCCAACATCCTGACGACGTTTTAAACTGACGCTGTGAATTTTATCCTTCACCAGGCGAATATCTTCCAGCTTCTGCACCAAAAAATCGGGGTCATTAATGCGCCCTAAGCTGGCATCCATGATTGTCATGTACGAACTGGTTGAATCAGTGAGCAATCCATTCAACCCGGAATTGCTGACCTTTACAGAACCGGCAATCCGGTAACTTGCCGTCAACACATGGATGGGGATGATGCGTTTTGTTAGTGCCCGCTGTGTCATACCGAAACTCCCAGAATATACCTGCTTCTTCATCTCTTAAAGGTGATTAACCAATTCTGGCAAACGTAAACGCAGAATCAACACCATCCTTCCAGGGTCTAGTATTTTTCAATATCTGATACCTAACTTGTGTGATAACAGAAACGTCCCGAAATCAAGGGGATTCCCGCTTTCTATTTATCTTTTACCGTACCATTTATCGGAACCGGACTCATATCTCGGGATCCGAAAGTAGTTTTGTGTACTTGTACCTGTTTAATCTGACGCCAGGACATGATTTGTCCCATTAATCAGCCCCCATGAAGACGGAGGCCAGTAGACCATCAGTGCTTCCCCAACCACATTCTTCATAGGTACTATTCCCCAGGTATGGGAATCGGAGGAATTATTCCTGTTATCTCCTAATACAAACAAGGTGTTTTCAGGAACATCCCACTCACCTTCATACTGTGGTTCCATAATAAGATAGGGCTCCGACAATATGCTTTCGTTTACATAAACATTCCCGTCTTCAACCTGAATATGTTCCCCAGGCAAACCGATCACCCGTTTGATATATTCCTGGGTGATGTTTCGGGGAAAATCAAAGACAACCACATCTCCGCGTTCTGGTTCACCAAATCGGTAATTAATTTTACTGACAATCACAAATTCGCCGTGATGCAGGTTGGGTTCCATGCTCGAACCGTCAATTCTTATCCTGGCTGATACGGCGTTGATGAGGAAAAACAGCACCACTGAAAGCAGCAGGGTTTCCAGGATGTCAATTAATACACTTAACAAATTGGGTTTTTCAGGAATATTTTCTTCGTTCTCAGTGGAAAGAGGGTCAAATTCAATAGTCATTTTTTAATTTTCACTTATTATTGTGTGGAAGATTATATAATCCCTATCCATTAAGGGCAAGGGGGAAGGAAAACACTATCGAGATGATTTAATTGCCTACATTCCCCTTACCATATGCAATTATTTATATTCTGGAACGATACAGAGGGGGATCCTATCGACCTCGGAGAATAATTCTAATTGGTGTTCCAATAAATGGCACCTGTTCTCGAATTTGATTTTCCAGGTATCTCAGGTAGGTAAAATGGGCTAATTTAGGATTGTTCACATGCAGTAAGAAGATAGGGGGGGCATTTCGTACTTGAGATCCATAGTATATTTTCAGATGTTTGCCTGCTTTTGAGGGTGCCGGATGTTTATCCTGCGCATGCTGAACAATCCGGTTAACTTGTGAAGTTGGCAGCCTGATCATTCTTTCCTTCTGGACCTGTAAAGCCAGTGGCAGAACCTTGTCAACCCGTTTGCCTGACAATGCTGAAGTGAACAAGATTGGCACATAATCCATAAAATTTAATTCGTAGCGAACAAACTTGGTAAATTCAGCCATAGTATGAGTGTCTTTTTCAATTAAATCCCACTTATTAATAATAACAATAACGCTTTTCCACTCATCAAGAATGTAACCTGCGATGTGTGTATCCTGGGATTTAATCCCTTCGTAGGCATCAACTACCAGCAGTGCCACATCAGACCGTTCGATAGCCTTCATAGCCCTTAACACGCTGAACTTTTCTACCCCGGTATCAATACTACCGCGTTTACGAATTCCCGCGGTATCGATGATCGTGATTGGCACCTCATTATAAATCAGGCGGGTATCAATTGAGTCCCGGGTGGTTCCGGGAATGGAACTCACTATTACCCGATCTTCACCCAATATTTTATTCAACAAACTTGATTTACCCACATTGGGTTTCCCAACAATGGCGATCTTTACGGATGTATCCTCTTCTTCTTTCCCCCCCTCCGGAAGCAGTTGAACCAATTCGTCCAGCATATCCCCGGTTCCGGATCCATGAATGGCTGAGACAATGTGCATTGATTTAAAACCCAGTTCATAGAATTGAACTGCGTTTTGCCGGACCTGATCACTTTCACACTTATTAACTACCAAAAGAATGGGGGGGAAAAGTTCTCCATCCCTCATATGTTGAGATTTTCTTAAGGAGTTGGTTATTTCCCTATCCGCCGGTGTTACACCGGATTGTCCATCTACTATAAACAAGATTGCATCAGCTTCTCGAATCGCCATTTCTGCCTGCGTCCGGATTTGTTCAATGAATTGGTGGGAACCTATGGATAAAGGTTCCTGATTCTTCCCCGGACCTACCTGGGTTGGATCCAATCCCCCGGTATCGATGATATCAAAAATCACTCCCGTCCACTCAACTTCTGTGATCAGGCGGTCTCTTGTGGTTCCAGGAATATCATCGACTATAGCCATCCGTCGTTCAGCCAGACGATTAAAAAGGGTGCTTTTGCCCACATTTGGGCGACCAACGATGACAACAACTGATTTCTGCATAAGCTTTTAGATTATGAATAGGAGTTATTTACGGGACAGTCGTGCTTGTTGAACCTTGCTCGATCACAATTTCAACCGTCGTCGGGGAGATATCCTCCCAGATTACATCCTCTGGAAGTATTTCAACCGTCGGCGTCACGGTATGAACGCCAATTCCTAGATTTGTCAGGTCAACAATAACCCTGATATCACGTAAAGTAAGATTATCCAAAATCGGAACCGGACCAGAGACCTGAACGCTGACCTGTCTTGGGGAAACTACAGCCGATAAACCAGGTAAAAGACCGATGATCTCAATCTCCCGAGAGATAGACATAGTGGTTACTAGCGCGGTGACATTGACTTGTACAAGGACAGTTGGATCTCCTACCACTGTAATACCATCGGGCAGATCCAACTCCAGAATGGTTTCCAAGTATCCGTCGACCCCTGTTAAATCAAGCGGTTTGGTGTTTACATAACCGGGAAGTTGTTCTACCAACTGTGGATTTTCTGAAAAAACCATCACTGTCGGTGGTGCAGGGGTGATGCTGGTAAATCTATAACCAGGTTCGACGAAGCCCTCTGTGGTAACATTTACTGCCACATTTCTGTATCCACCTTGTAGGCTGATAACCTGATCCACCCGGACAGTATCTGGGGTCAGTTTGATGGCGTCCACCAACTCACCATTTTTATCACGAGCCTGTAAGGTTATTTCTTCTGAAACCGTTCCGTTCGCGTCTGATATATCCAAAATCCCAACCACAGCCGCAACGGCATCCACTTTCATTTCTTGTCCTGTGACAGTTGCCAAGACCTCGTCCCAGTCCAATCCACTTGTTTTGTATCCGGTGGCGGGTTCGCCCTCTACTTGGATAGAGATTGTAAATATTTTTGAGATCAAGTTGCTGACTTTTAATTCGAGCTGCTTAGGACTTTGTTCCAGGATCCTGATCGGTTTGAGCTGATCCGGAATACTAACCTGGACAAGAAACCGATAGGTCCCTGCCACAATATCTGTAAGGTTAATATAAGCTGTTATCGGATTATCTTCTTCGAGCTGTAGAATGATGCTTTCCGGGGCCAGTATCTTCAGTGTAACTGTCTGCGGTAGGGGGTCAACAATAGCAATGTCTGTTGCTTGCTGAATCACTTCTAACGGAATGGTCAGTTCTGTTTCGATATTCGGGTTGGTTGACGTAACAGCAGATGTCCAGATTACGATCGCCAACAAAAGCGACAGGATCAACGAAGTAAGATTTCTGCCCAACCAGCGTAAAAACCTCATTTAAACATTCCTTGGAAAAGGCTAATTAGTCGAGCAAGGAGGGATTTTGAAGATTGTTCTGATTTGAATAATCCGTTCAATTTACCCTGAAGTTCATCCAGCGGCACATATCTATCAATTTTCCCATCGTAAGCGAGGGAAACAATCCCTGTCTCTTCCGAGATCACAACCGCGACAGCATCGCTCTCTTCTGCAACGCCTAAAGCTGCCCGGTGCCTCAATCCCATGGAGCGTTCCGGCGATTCTTCCAGCACTCCGCTGGAGGAGAGAGGAAGCACACAACTAGCTGCAGCAATTACTTCCTCCGCTATGATAATTGCTCCATCATGCAGCGGTGTTTTTGGATAAAAAATCTGGATCAGTGTCTCCGGGTTGACAGTTGCCCCAAGGCGCACACCAGTTTCAATATAGGGCTGGAGGGAGTCCAGTCTGGAAAATACTATCAGCCCTCCATATTTCCTTTCAGCGATTCTCCTTGATGCCTGCACAACATGTTGGATGATCCGTTCCATTTCCGTGGAAAAATTATCCTGGGCTAAGATTGATCCCGTCCTTCCTATCCGTTCTAATACCCGCCGGATTTCAGGAGCAAAGATTACCGGGATAGCCAGAAGCATTGTTGGCAGTGTATTTGCAATCAACCAGGAAAAAGCAGGCAGTACCCGGAGACTGGAGAGCAAGCTGATAACAATAATTAAGAATAAAACACCCCGCATCAAAACCAGCGCTTTGGTATCCCTTAACATGTAGAGCAAAAAGAATACAACTGCGGCTACCAGGAGGATATCAACAACGCTGAGCCAATTTGCCCGCTTGAATATAAACAGCAAATAATTCCAAAGATTTATGATCACGATGTTGTACCTGAAACAAAATTGTATTTACTGCATAGGACGCAAGATCCGGTCCTTTCTGAGCTGTTTAAACAACAGGACGGTTCCGGGAGGCATGGATTCCATCACTGCATTTTGCCAAGCTTTCACCTGGAGATCTTTTACTGTCCTGGCCTGGTACCCCAGAGGGCTCCACAGGTTCTCGTGTTGAGCCAATGAGGGGGGGAGGAAAAGTAGTGCCGCCTCGCTCTGAAGCTCTTTAGAAGATTCTTCCACATAATTCAGGAGCGCTTCTAAACCTTTCCGGATTGCCAGACCCTCATTTAATATGACATCGTCTACTCGTGTAATCAGATTTTCTACCTGCCAACCCAGCAGTCCGATAATCTCCTCATCAGAAAGCAGCAGCATATATGCCTTTTCACCGAATGCTGCCATGATGTCATCCTTGGTCATCTTCTTCTTAGTACGGCTATTTCGACTCATGTAGCCTGCAATCTGCTCGGCAGATTCAGGAGTTGCCCTGCGGACATCCAGCTTGCCGTAGGATTTACTGGGAATCGGTTTAAAGTCCGGCTCTTCCTGCGTGATGACCTGCCACGCATCATAAACCTGTTTCCATGTCTTTTCAAATGAACCGTTATTTTCAATTACCACATCTGCCTTGGTAAGTATTGCTGTTGCTGGCAGCTGGGCATTGATTCTATCTTCCGCTTCTCGTTTGGTCAGATTCCGTTTTTCTATCAGGCGCTCAAGCTGGAGATCAGTGGGCGCCATTGTAACCCAAACTTGATCACACAGACTGTTCATTTCCGACTCTAACAGTTTGATCGCTTCAATAACTATTACCCGGTGAGAAGATTTTTTTACCAGGACATCCAGCGCCTGCCTGACCAGGGGGTGAATAATTGTTTCCAGGCGAAGCATCGCATCTGGATTGTTAAACACCACTTCACCTAGTTTGGCACGATCAATTTCTTCACTTGCCCCCAAAACCCATCGTCCAAACGTATCAATGACGGGTTGATATCCAGGAGAAGATTTCATCATGGCACGGTGCGACAGCACGTCTGCATCAATTCCATACGCGCCCAAATGCTCGAGCATCTTCCGTACGACACTTTTCCCGGTGGCTATATTACCCGTTAACCCGATGGCATATTTTCCTCGCCAAGCACTCATAATCCCTCCTAACTGATTTGAGTCATCGGTCTCAGTCATTCTACATTGTAGTTTGGTATTGAAAGAATGTCAATTAAATCATAATAATAGGAGTAAGTTAGTATTGCCTCGGGATCATTTTCGGAGGGTATTTTATTTTCTCCTATACTCCAATCCTGCTCTGGTGAATTATCCTTGTTCTGGTTTAGCATATCCGTTTACCAATGCTTCCTACTTTCTTTTTTCAATACCTATTCCGGAGCGGCCTGGCAATAAAATTTGCGCGTCATCATAGGTAATTCCCTCAAATGGATCATTAGAAATTAGTAGGGGCGCATCAAGATCTATCCAATCTGCCCAGGCAGTCAAGTGCGCCATGGCTGTAACCCCCAGCGAGGTCTCTCCCATACAGCCAAGCATTATTTTTAATCCCAGCTCTTTACCCCGTCTCAGCATTTGCAGCGCAGGTGCCAGGCCGCCCAGCTTCATCAATTTTAAGTTGATCCCCTTAACGCCGACTTTCGCTAGTGCATTAATATCATCTATGGATTGAACTGACTCGTCGGCAACAATTGGGATATTGGTATGCTGCTGGACGTATCCTAAACCCTCAATATCCTTTCCGGGTACAGGCTGTTCAATCATCTCTATTTGATAAGGCTCTAGGGCTGCGGCGAGCATTACTGCTTCATCTGGAGACCAACCAGCATTCGCATCTACATATAACTTCACATCAGGACGGGCATTCCGTACTGCGGCAACCCGACTAATGTCATCATCGCTGCCTAATTTTAGTTTGATAATGGGATATTGAGGATGATCAGATGCCATTTGTGCCATCTCCTCCGGAGAAGTAATACTGATAGTAAAAGCAGTGCACACAGGCGCAGGTTTCGGCAAACCCAACAATTTATATAATGGCAAATTAAGTTTCTTCCCGATCCTGTCGTGGAGAGCCAGATCAAGGGCAGCTCTGGCAGGCGCGGGACCATCTTGCCCGATCCAGGATGGGATCTCAGACGGATCATCGGGGAAAGGTATTACCCGCTGAGAAGCGGAATCCCAAAACGAGGTCATATCATCATCTTTAACGTTATAGTAAGGAGGAATAGTCCCTTCCCCCCATCCCACATCATCTGCCAATCGAATCCAATAAGCCCGTCGGGTTGTACTCACACCAGTCGACAGTCGAAATGGATTATGAAACTTTAGTGTAATGGCTTCCCAGGAAAGCCGGGGTGTACTTATCATGATTCTGCTCCATAGTAACTTGTCTCTAATATGTGGTTTTGGGGATTGGATATCGTTCATCAAAAACCAGGTGCAGGGATAATACTAAACCTCCCAGCCTATACCAGGGAGGTTTTATCTTCACATCGGGGCAAATTAAATTATGATTGAAGTTTCTGTGGAAAATGACAGGCAACCCAATGATTTTCCTTTTCTTCCCGGTACTCCGGCTCATCTATAAAACAGATTTCCTTAGCAACAGGACACCTGGTATTGAAATTACATCCCACTGGCGGATTGGATGGATTTGGGATATCTCCATCCAGAATAATCCGATCTTTATTTTCTACTAAGTCTGGATCAGGAACTGGTACTGCAGACATTAAAGCCTGGGTATAAGGATGCAGGGAGTTTAAGAATATCTCATCCCTGTCTGCTAATTCCACAATTTTCCCCAGATACATCACTGCCATCCGATCGCTGATGTGCCTGACCATACTCAAATCATGAGCAATAAAGAAATAAGTCAACCCGAGTCTTTTTTGAAGTTCTTCCAGTAAATTGACAACCTGGGCCTGAATCGAAACATCCAGCGAAGATATAGGTTCGTCACAGACCACAAACTCCGGATTCAAAGCCAGAGCTCGGGCAATCCCGATCCGCTGCCGCTGTCCGCCTGAAAATTCATGAGGGTACCGGTTAACAAAGTCCGGATTTAATCCCACCATATCCAACAATTCCTGAACACGGTCTTGTTTGGTTTTTCTATTTTGTTTTGTGTGGACATCCAGGGGAGCTCCCACGATAGAACCAACCGTCATTCTGGGATTTAATGATGCATAAGGATCCTGAAAGATCATCTGCATTTTCCGTCGGGTATGCCGCAGTTCTCTTTCTCCCAGGGAATTCAGATCAACTCCATCAAACAGAATATCCCCGGCTGTTGGTTCGTATAAATGCAGCATTGTCCGGCCGACCGTCGTCTTTCCACATCCAGTTTCACCAACAAGCCCCAGCGTCTCCTTTTTATATATATCAAAGCTTACACCATCAACCGCTTTCACATTCTCGTTGGTGTTTGAGAAAAAGCCACCGGAAACCGGAAAATATTTTTTCAGATTTCGGACTTCGACAAGAATTTTTTTATCTTCGCTCATTTTGTACCTATCCCTGCTATTTCTTCCCAACGCCAACAGGCAATGGAATGATCCTGTCCGTCGATTTCCACTAACGGTGGTTTCTCATTCATACAATGCTCAATGCGGTATCCGCATCGGGCAGCGAAAGGACATCCTTCGGGCAGCGCCACAAGGTCTGGCGGCAAACCCGGAATTGAGACTAACTCAGTTCCCGGAGAGTCATCCAACCGAGGTAAAGACCCAAGCAGTCCAATCGTATAAGGATGGCGGGTTTGTTTGTAGATATTCCGGATTTTTCCGGTTTCAACAATCGAACCAGCATACATCACATTGATGGTATGAGCCAGTTCTGCCACCACACCGAGGTCATGGGTAATCCACATGATCGTCATACCCAGCTTATCCTGTAATTTCTTCACCAGATTGATAATCTGGGCCTGGATGGTGACATCCAAGGCTGTGGTTGGCTCATCTGCAATGAGTAATTTAGGTTCACAGGACAAACCCATGGCAATCATCGCCCGCTGGCGCATCCCTCCTGAGAATTGATGAGGATAATCATTCAACCGTTGTTTTGCGCCTGGGATACCAACCAGATCCAGCAATTCACCCGCCCGATCTTTAGCCTCGCCCTTTGTCATGTCATTGTGGAGCATAAGTGCCTCAACAATTTGAAATCCTACAGTAAAGACCGGATTCAGAGAGGTCATCGGATCCTGGAAGATCATGGCAATATCCCGACCGCGGACTTTTTGCATCTGATCCTCGTTGAGCGTGAGCAGATCCCGTCCATCAAACCAAATTTCACCATTGGTGATTTTTCCAGGCGGATCTGGAATAAGCTGCATAATAGATAAGGCATGAACGCTTTTTCCACAGCCGCTTTCTCCTACAACTCCCAGAATCTCTCCCCGGTTCATTGTGTAAGAAACATCGTTAACCGCTTTTACCACCCCATCCTGGGTATAAAAACGGGTTTCTAGGTTTTTAATTTCTAATAATGGATTCATATGTTTATTCCCTACGTACGAAGCTTGGGATCAAGTGCGTCACGCAGACCATCTCCAAGTAAATTAAAGCCCAGAACACTTAACATGATCGCCAGACCGGGGAACAATACTGCCCACCAGGCTCCGCTTGTCAGATATCGGTAACTCTCACCCAGCATGGCTCCCCATTCCGGTTCAGGTGGGATCGCACCCAGACCAAGAAAACCAAGTGCAGCAGCGGACAGGATTGCGTTTGCCAGCCCCATTGTAGTCTGAACAATGATTGGAGAAAGGATATTGGGTGTTATATGCCGGAAGACAATCCGGCCGTGTGACTCACCTACAGATTGTGCCGCAAGAATATATTCTTTGTGAATGATCGCCAGCACAACTGAACGGGTAAGCCGCGCATAAATAGGGATACCTACAACACCAATCGCTATCATCCCTTTCCCGAGACCTGGTCCTAAAAATGCCACAATCGCGATCGCAAGCAGGTAACCCGGGAATGAAAGTACTATGTCCATCAATCGCATCATTACATTCGAGAAAAATTTTCCCTCTAAGGGGCGAGACAAGAGTGCCCCGGATAATAATCCCCACAATCCACAAATTAATGCCGTTGTTGGACTGACTAAAAAACCGGGAACAGCACTAAACAATGCTCCCAGTATGCCAAAGGTAACCACCCGTAGGAATTTTCCCGTGAATAAACCCTGATAATATCCGGCTGCTAAACCCAATCCGGTATACAAAATCAGTTGAAAATACTGGTTCGCGATCCAGGCGGAAAGAGATCCCAAAAAAAGACCTGTTGTTCCGAACAGAACCAGCCGTTCTATCGTTGTCATTGTGATATTTTCATAGAAGCCGGACAGCAGGCCTATCACACCTCCAAAAAACAATGATATGCATACAGCAACAATACCAACCCGCAAGGAATTCCAACCGCCATGAACCACTCTGCGGAATATATCCCGTCCAAGTTTATCTGTTCCAAAGGGATGTATTGAGGGAATCTCATCCGTTGGGGTAAAATTAGGAAATTTTAGTTTAAGTGAATAATCAAGATCCTTTTTCGGTTCATATTTCCAAAAATAATGTGAGAAAGTTGCCGAGGAAACAAAAAGGACCACAATAAACATGCCAAGTCGGGCTGTATTGCTAGAAAGTAATCGGTGCCAGGCATCGCCCCACAAGGAACGATGTTCCCGGACAGCAAAATCAGAAACAATGATATCTTCCGGAGTGATCTTAGCCATAAAGCATCCTTATTTATACCGAATGCGCGGATCCAGGAGAGCATATAAAATATCCACAAGAAAATTAACACCAATAAAAACGATTGCAATTAACAGGGTTCCGCCCTGCACGATGGGATAATCCCGACCAAGAATTGCGTCGTAAATCCACCGTCCAATACCTGGCCAAGAAAAAATCGTCTCGGTTAATACAGCGCCAGCCAACAAGGTGCCAGCCTGCAAGCCAATAATTGTCACAACAGGCAGCGCGGCATTCTTGAGCGCATGCCGGAAAAGAACCAGCCGCCCTCCTAAACCTTTGGCTCTAGCTGTCCGTATGTAATCTTCCTGCAGTACGTCCAGCATGCTGGAACGGGTCATGCGGGCGATAATTCCCATCGGAATCGTAGCCAAGGCGGCTGCAGGCATGATGATATGGCTTAACACATCTACAAATCCTTCCATGTTTCCAGTAATTAAACTGTCAATAAGGTACAGGTTAGTTATTGATTCAATCTCGATCCCTGTACTCAAACGCGCACCTGCCGGAAGCCATTGAAAAATCACCGCAAAAAGCATGATTTCCATTATCCCTAACCAGAAGATCGGCATGGAGACACCAACTAACGATCCAACCATACTGATACCGTCGATCGCTGTATTCCTTTTGGAAGCAGACACAATACCAACTGGAATTCCAATAATGACTGCAATGATCATGGATAATAACGAAAGTTCCACTGTAGCAGGAAAACGCAGTTTAAGTGTTTCCATCACCGGGATGCGTCGATGAATGGATTCCCCTAAATCCAAACGGCTGAGACGCTCCATATAGCGCATATACTGGCTGTCGAAAAATCCTTGAATATCGCCATCAATAAGGGCTTCCCGATCCAGGAAAAGTGGATGATTAAGACCAAGTTGCTCCCTGATCCGTTCGATACTTTCGTCGGTAGCATGTTCCCCCAGCATAGCAATTGCCGGATCTCCGGGTATGAGCCGCTGAAACATAAAAATTACAAATGTTACACCGATCAGTGTTGGGAGGATAGAGAGTATTCGTCGAAGTATATATCGTATCAAAGATCTCCTCCTGTTTCTTCTTACAGAAAGGAGGGGCGGTTAACGCCCCTCCTTTTTTCCATCAGAATGACCTAACCTAACTTATCGGGAATTCAAATGATCCCTAAAAGTTATTACTCAGTTCCATAAGCAGGGTCAATGGTCACTTCACTTAAACCATCTGGGAATCCGGCATCTGCTAACAACTGCAGGGATAGCTCGGGATCATACTCCCAATCCACAATGGTGTCATCGTGGCCCCAGATCAGCGGGGGCAGGAAGTTAACTGCAACTTCACCATACGCGCCGTAGAAGTTTTCAATTAATCCTGGGCGGTTGATGGCGTGAGCCAGTGCCTCGCGGACCCGGACATCCTGGAACTCCACGATCTTGTAGCTGAATGCCAGATAGCCAGTGTTGAGGGCTGGTCTGGTCATAACGTAAAGATCATCGGCGGCTTCAGCTGTAACTAGATCTTCTACTACAGCCTGTTCAAAGCCATCGATATCTCCAGCCTGTAAGGCCAGGAAGCGAGCGGAGTCATCTGCAATTACCCGCCACACAATTTGGCCTACACTTGGCGCGCCGCCCCAGTAGTCAGCATTGGCATCAACGGTGATGTGGTCGCCTTCTACCCATTCCACAAACTTGAAGGGGCCGGTTCCCACGGCGCCGTTGGAGGGAAGACCATAGTCTTCGCCAGCAGCTTCCATAGCGGTCGGGCTGGAAATCGCGAAGATATCCATAGCCAGATTGGCCAGGAAGGGTGCCAGTGGCTGAGAAAGAACAAATTTGACTGTGTAATCATCAACTTTTTCAACAGCAGAAATGACGCTATTATCATCAAAGCCGCCCCACATGTACTCATAATACTCATACACCTGGCTTTCAAAGTGAAGAGGATTATCAGTATAGCGTTGTCGGTCAAAGTTGAAAATCACTGCATCGGCATTAAAGTCTGTGCCGTCATGGAATTTTACGCCCTGTCGTAAGACACAAACCCATTCTGTGCTTTCAGCATTGGCTGTGCAGGATTCTGCCAGCGCGGGGATTGGTTTGGTGGAACCAGGTTCGTATTGATAGAGGGGTTCCAGAACCTGTCCCGTAACACGGAAGCTTTCACCGTCAGTTACAACAGCGGGGTCTAACTGGACTGAGTCGCCGCCGCGTCCGAACACAAAGGTATCGGAACCTTCCACAACTACACCTTCATAGTAGTCTGCTCCAACAGGCTGCGGCACATAACCGCTGACTGAAGTGGAGAATACCAGGGGTGTATTGTTGTGGGCCACCCAAAGGCGGGCGACGTCCTCATGCAAAAGATTCTCAACTTCCTTATACATTGCTTCTCGGGCTACCTGATCAGGATTGATGGAAGCCATATAGAGCTTGTAGGCAACCTCCGTATTGGCATACCAACCTTCTCGTGCTTCTGGGCTCTTTACCCAGGCAACTGGATCATCGCCGACCCTGTCAGCACCAGCAAACCCAAAGAAGTAGTTTAAGAAGTTATCGGGGTCACCATTGTCACCACCCCAACCGAGCATATAGAGACCATCAAGGTTGCCCTCACGGCGCAAACCCAGGAAAGTGGGCCAGTCGCCAGCGAGTTCAAGCTGAACATCAAATCCGGCGTTCGCCATATCAGCTGCCATACCCTCGGCAATTTCTTTCGGGCTGGGATAATAGAAACGGGTTACAGGCATGTAGTAAAGGGTCAGAGGAATTTTTTCTCCCACAACCTCTTCAGCAGGCTCTTCAACGACAACTTCTTCGGTCGGTTCAGGTGTTGTCGCACAGGCGCCCAGTATCAGGGAGCTGAAAAGCAGCAATGCGATAAGTATATAAAATAGTTTTTTTGTCACAGTTTCTCCTCCTCATGAGAAATGGGAAATGAATAGATATTGATATTTAGGGTTGTAAGAATATGTATCCTGTTATCACCTCCTTAGCAACTTCAATAGTTTATTCATTGTATTCCTAAAACTACTGGGTGTTTTTAACTTTTAAGACAGTATGCTGAAGATAGATACCCATATTAAGTCCCTCACCAGCTACCGCTACCGAAGTTCATTAACCTGACGGTACCGCCTAAAGGTAAAAAACTGTTAGATTTAGCCTTTAGGAATCTCCACCTGAGGATTTCATTCCCACAAAGTGCTTGAGATATGATTATAAATTACTTTCTAATCCTGTCAACTTCCCGATTAGGTTGTTTTATTCCCGCCAAAGAATAACCACTATTGCACAGGACAAGCAAATTCATTTATTCTTGGTGCCCATAATGTTAAATTTAGTATACATCACTTGTGGGTTGTGCAAGGGGAAATTTTTACTATCCCAAAAAGCCCATCCTGTGCTGGGGAAAAATCTCCTTTTTCACCCTAGCAGCGAGATTACCAGAAATGCTTCAGGTCCCTCGTTGAGGAATTTTCCTGGCGGTTTATCAAATTTTAGAAATGTAACCATCTTCACCGGGTTGAATTACAGACCATTAATCCTCAGGAGGCGCCTGGATAAACCCTTGTTCTTCCATCAGTGAAGTCAAATCACGCGACCGCTTGATGACTTTTATAGCGCTTTCCAGTAACTCGTCATATGATTTTTCCAGTTGGGCTACACCCTGTTCCTGGGCTTTCATCCCTACTGCAGCAGCTTCCCGGGCAAAGACTTCCCAATCATCCATGGTAGGCAGAAGGTGATCCTCATCCAGATCATCTCCAATCTGGTTTGCCAGCGCCTCCGCAGCCGCAAAACACATTTCATCGGTAATCGTCGTCGCACGCACATCTAGCGTGCCTCTGAAAATACCGGGGAATCCCAGGGAGTTATTAACCTGGTTCGGGAAATCAGACCGCCCGGTGGAAACAATTCGAGCGCCTGCTTCTTTTGCAACCCAAGGCCAGATTTCGGGGATCGGGTTGGCACAGGTGAAGACAATCGCATCCGAATTCATACCTTGAATCCATTCGGGTTTAATGGTATCCGGTCCGGGCTTGGATAAAGCAATCACCACATCCGCTCCCCGCATGGCTTCCTCGATGCCGCCCTGCCTGCCTTCCAGGTTTGTTGTCTTACAAAGCCTCCATTTATCCTTAAAAAGATCTTGCTTAGCCTGGATATCCTCCCGGTGTTTTCCCAAAATACCTTTACTATCTACGTGAAAACATCGCTCCGGATTAACACCCCATCTGTAGATCAAGCGTGAAATTGCCACATTGGAAGCACCAGTGCCAATAAAGGCTATTTGTATCTCTTCTTTCTTCTTGCCGACTACATTGAGGGCATTCATTAACCCTGCCAGGGTCACTGTCGCAGTACCCTGTTGGTCATCATGCCAGACAGGGATTTCCGCCCGTTCCCTCAATTCATCCAGTATCCGAAAGCATTTCGGCTGGGCGATATCCTCCAGGTTGATGCCCCCGAAGGATGCTTGCAGCAACAGGACGGTTTCAATGAACACGTCAGGGTCTTTTGTATCAAGCATTATCGGTACAGCATCAACTCCCCCAAGATATTTAAACAAGAGCGCTTTGCCTTCCATAACTGGAAGACCAGCTTTCGGACCAATATCTCCTAATCCCAACACCCGGGTCCCATCACTGATAACAGCGATAGTATTCCCTTTACTGGTATGCTGGTATATCATCTCCGGATCCTGGACGATCTCCCGACAAGGTGCTGCAACACCAGGGGTATACCAGATCGCAAAATCCTCTATCCCCCGCACCGGACACTTGAGAGTGGTTTCCATCTTCCCTTTGTATAAGGGATGCAGTTTAAGTGCATCCGCTGCTGGCTTTTTTGCTTTTTCCAGTAATTCCTCAATATTAATGTTGTCTTCAGACATGAACCCTCCAGTTCTAACCTCCAGATAAGGCAGACAGGTGTCTATATTAAGCTATTTTCATTATAGATGATTCACATGCTTCCTTACCCTTGCATTCTTCCTTTGATAACATGCCGTTTAGCATAACCTTAAAACCAATCAAAATCTGTAATTATTTTTCGCAAGCGAGGATTTGAATGACAATGTGGATTCCCAACAAAAGGCAGGAACGACTAATTAGTTCACTATTGCTGCGTTCACCTCACTGCTCACAGCACCCGCGGACGGGTGCTCCAGGTGTTATTCCCCCACTCGCGGGCGTGGGCTTGTGACCTTGATATTTGAATTTATTGCCAATTAAAGCATTTATAATCATTTTAATGCCATATAAAAAAGGGGCTGTCTGAAAAGTCAGCCCCTTTTCAGTTTAATAAAAGAAATTCGA
>CAZHHT010000022.1:24041-33111 GCA_964532455.1 uncultured Anaerolineales bacterium | reverse complement strand
ATAAAGATACCTTCGGTCATGGTTGCAATTGGGTCAAGTTTAGGATGCCGCTCGATGAAGAATCCCTCAAAGTCGCAGCCCATCTTAAACATTTGGGAGACTTCCTTGGAATCAGGCTGTGCTTCTATTGCCGGGCTGAGGATGACCATATCCACCGGTACTCGCCTCTGGCGTCCGATTAAGGTATCTTCAACCTGGACAATCAGTTTGCCTTCCTCTTCCGGTATTCTGGCAGAGTTGGTGATTTCTGCAACCTTGCCCCGGATGAAATTAGTTCCTTCCATAAGCAAGCGATCATAAAATTCTTCGTATCCCTTTCCTGGTGTACGCATATCGATGTAGCAGTTGTACACCTCAGCATCCGGCAACCGTTCATGAACCAGGTGGGCAAATTTCAGGGAGTACATGCAGCATACCTTGGAACAATACTTATGGTAATTTTTATCCCGTGATCCCACACAATGAACAATGGCGACTGATTCCGGTTCAGATTCAAAATCACGTAAAACGATTTTTCCTTCTGTCGGGCCGGCTGCGTTCACCATGCGTTCAAATTCCAGGCTTGTGAAAACATTTTCCAGTTTGCCGTAGCCATATTGTGGAATTCGTTTGACATCAAATAACTCGTACCCGGTGGCAAGGATGATATTGCCTACCTGGAGTTTGAGGATCTCATCCTGCTGTTCAAAGTCAATTGAATTTGGCTCTGTAGGACAGAATTTTTGACAGGCCTTGCAGGTGCCTTTCAGGAAAAAAGCACAATTTTCTGGGTCTAGAACTGGATATTTCGGTACGGACTGAGGGAATGGACGATAAATCACTTTCCTTTCTGCCATGCCGACTTCAAATTCTGTATCCACTACTTTGAAGGGGCATTTTTCGATGCAGATTCCGCATCCTGTGCAGTGCTCTTCATTAACGTAGCGGGCTTTTTTCCTCACTGTCACATCGAAGTTGCCCATATATCCATCCATTTTTTCCACCTCACTCCAAGTTAAGAGTGTGATATTTGGATGGTGATCAACATCAACCATTTTTGGGGTGAGGATGCAGGCAGAACAGTCTAGTGTCGGAAAGGTTTTATCAAGCTGCGCCATATGCCCACCAATGGAAGGCTGTCTTTCCACCAGGTAAACATGGTTTCCGCCATCTGCCAGTTCAAGTGCTGCTGTGATCCCGGCAATACCAGAACCGACTATCAAAGTGTTGGGATTGATCTCTACAGGAATTTCCTCGAGAGGCTGGTGGTGGATTACCCTTTCAATGGCGCCATTCACCAATGCCTTTGCCTTGAGGGTAGCTGCCTCCTTATTGTCAGTTATCCAGGAATCGTGTTCCCGGATATTGGCCATTTCGAACATAAATGGGTTTAATCCCCCATTCTCTGTTGCTGTCCGAAAGGTGCCCTCATGCATGTGGGGAGAACAGGAAGCGACGACTATTTTTGTCAATCCTTTCTCCTTGATGTCTTGTTCGATAAGTTCCTGGCCAAGGCTGGAGCACATGAACTTATAGTCTCTTGATACCGCAACGTGGGGATTGTTTTCCGCCCACTTTGCGACATCTTCTACATCTACTACTTTGGCAATGTTCGTTCCACAGTGGCAGATATAGACACCAACCTTTTCTACCTGTTCGGGCATTTGTTTTTTATCTGTCATGGATTATCCCTCCCCTGTCGTATTTGGCATTGGAAGGCCGGATGTTTTCTGAACCTTCTTACTTTTTTTGACCGGTTGTGGTGCTTCAGTGCTTATTTTTGCTATTGCATCCTTGGATGAAACGATTTCTTTCCCAAAACCCAGTTTTTCAGCTGGAATACCGAAGGCCAACCCCATGAGTTGAGTGAAATAGACTATTGGAATATGGTAATCTGTTCCAAAACGGGTGTTTACAGCATCCTGGTATGCATCCAGGTTCAACTGGCACATAGGGCAGATAGTGGCAATCATATCAGCTCCATTATCAGCTGCATTTTTCAATAGATGCCAAATGAGCTCCAGGGCTGTATCTTCACTGATTTGGGTCATATGCCCCCCACAGCATTGGGCTTTTAGGGGGAAATCGATCACAATGGCTCCTAATTTTTCGATCAATTTATCCAAAGACATGGGGTACTCAGGGTCATCGAAACTTTCCATTGCGGCTGGACGGGGAACCATGCAGCCGTAATAGGGAGCGACCTTAAGATTGTAAAGAGGTTTCTGAACTTGTTCCTCTATAGCTTCAAATCCGACATCCCGGACGAGTGTTTCCAGGAGGTGCTGCACGTTTACACTGCCCGGTTCATACCTTAGCCCGCCTGCTTCCAGTGCGGTATCAATTTTCTTTTTTAGATCAGGTGTTGTTGCGAGATAATGGTCAGCTTTCTTTAAATTTAGATAACATGCGCTGCAAGGAGCTACCAGATTCTCGCTAATGTTTTGATCGGCAGCCAACGCTAAATTGCGGCTTATCAGGGCAAAGGCCGGGATTTTGTTTAGTGCTATATACTCTGTGGCACCGCAGCAGTTCCAGTCTTTCACCTCAATAAATTCCAAATTCAAAGGTTTGGAGATGGCCATGGTTGAGACATGGTAAGCGCGTGCATTACGTTCCAGTGAGCAGCCGGGATAATAGCCATATTTCATGCTGCACCTCCAAGCTCTTTCGCTTTGTTGAGGATAGATTTCAATTGGGATATGTTTTTTATCTTAGTTGGAGTGATATCCATGCGACCCTTTGTAAACAGTTTAAGGCCCATTCCGGTTGCCAATTTAATTGCATTGAGAGGATGGTAACGAAGGTGGTATCTGGTTGCGATACCTAATTCGAAGCTGCGCCCATTGTTCTCAACAAAATCCATAAAAGTTTCAGAGAACTCCGGAGCCTTATCCAAAGCAGCCTCTTGGTAATGTCCAGCTTGAATGGACATCCGTTTGAGTGCATACATTAGATCAGTGATAGGTATTTCTTGAGGGCATCGAACCGTACAGTAATAACACGAAACGCAATACCAGGAGGTATTGCTTCGGAGAACTTCATCCTTCATCCCAGCACCAATCATAGCGAAAAGGGTTCGCGGGGAGTGGTCCATATCAGGACCGGAAGGGCAGGATCCTGAACAGGTACCGCATTGCAGACAGGTTTTTAAATTCTCTGCCAGACCAAGGGTCTCCGCGACAACCTCATCGTAGAAAGTGGGGGGGCGAGATGTCAATATGGCACTCATAACAACCTCCTAAAAGAGAATGATGTGAAGTCGTAGTGCGGATATTGCAATCGGATAAAATTTGATATTGGGATACCGATAAATTGACCTGTAGAAGTATAGATAACTTGGTTTAATTCAAATAGTGAATAACATCACAAATTAGATGAGTATAATCACTTAACTAAAATGTTTAATGAATTACTGGAACATAAAATTGTTGATAAAGCCAATATTGTGCAAAAAATGTGACGACAGTGTTTTTTATCCAATTTTGATTAATTATTTTAAATTTGGCGAAAGGTTAACCAATTATTAGAACTTCATCGTCCGGGAGCCAATCTAATGTATTGGTCTGAAGTCTGAGGTAAAATAATTAGGAATTTTGAATATGCTTTAAAGGAGATACTCATAATGACTCGCAAGGATTATTTAAGAGAAAAAGCGATTAACACCATTCGATTTTTATCTGCGGATGCTATTCAGCAGGCAAATTCAGGACACCCCGGATTGCCAATGGGCACTGCAGCGCTCACGTATACACTCTGGACCCGCCATTTACGTCACAACCCAGCCAATCCAGATTGGGCGAACAGAGATCGTTTTATTTTATCCGGCGGACATGGGTCAATGCTGCTGTATTCATTGCTGTACCTGACAGGTTATGATTTATCATTGGATGATATTAAAAATTTCCGTCAATGGCAGAGCCTGACTCCGGGACACCCCGAATATGGCTTAACCCCCGGCGTAGAAACAACCACGGGACCTTTGGGGCAGGGATTTGCAAATGGTATCGGGTTCGCGATAGCAGAAGCCCACCTTGCCGCGATCTATAATCGTCCGGATTTTCCCCTTATCAATCACTATACCTATGGATTGGTAACAGATGGGGATTTAATGGAAGGTGTTGCTGCTGAAGCAGCTTCCCTCGCAGGTCATCTGCGTTTAGGGAAAGTGATTTATTTATACGACGATAACCGGATCTCGATTGACGGGAGCACAGATTTAGCTTTTACCGAGGACAGAGGAGCCAGATTTGAAGCATATGGTTGGCATGTTCTCAAAGTTGATGATGGAAATGATGTCAACGACATAGACCAGGCAATTCAGCAAGCAAAAGAGGATCCCCGCCCGTCTCTCATCATTTGCCGGACGCATATCGGATACGGACTGCCGACCAAGCAGGATACAGCAGCTGCCCACGGCTCTCCTCCGGGAGATGAAGAGTTGGATGCGGCCAAAAATGCCCTGGATTGGCCTCTCGAACCTCGGTTTTACATTCCTGATGATGTGCTGGATTTTTTCCGTGAAGCTACGGTAAAGGGATCGGAATCAGAGAATGAATGGAATGAGTTGTTTGCTTCATACGAGGAGAAATACCCCGATGAAGCAGCTGAATTAAAACGAAGATTATCTGGCGATTTAGCTAATAATTGGGAAGAAGAAATTCCAGAATTTCCCGCTGATCCAAAAGGAATGGCGACCAGAGCAGCTTCCGGGAAAGTAATCAATGCGCTTTCCTCCGTAGTACCAGAATTAATTGGTGGATCGGCGGATCTTGCCCCCTCGAACAAAACCTGGTTGGATGGAAGCCTGGATTTTCAAGCCGATCAATATCAGGGCAGGAACTTTCACTTTGGGGTAAGAGAACACGGTATGGGTGCAGTGGTTAACGGTATGGCTATCCACGGCGGCGTAATTCCATTCGGCGGTACTTTCCTGGTGTTTTCTGATTATATGCGGCCGGCGATTCGGATTTCTGCTTTATCGCATATCCCGAGCATCTGGGTTTTTACTCATGACAGCATCGGGGTCGGAGAAGACGGGCCAACTCACCAGCCTGTTGAACATCTTGCTGCTTTACGGGCGATTCCCAATTTAGTAGTATTGAGACCGGGTGATGCAAATGAGGTAGCACAAGCCTGGGCATATGCCATTCGACAAAGGGAAGGACCTACAGTGTTGGCGCTGTCCCGGCAGTCTGTGCCTGTTCTGGATAGATCTTTATATTCTCCTGCTGAAGGTTTACAGCTGGGCGCTTATGTTCTCGCTGATATCGGAGATCATGACCCAGAACTCATTCTGATGGCGTCCGGTTCAGAAGTTGATTTAATTATTAAAGCAGGAGAAAGATTAGCTGCTGAGGGAATAAACGTCAGGCTAATTTCATTTCCGAGTTGGGAGCTCTTCCTGAAACAAGAGAAACAATATCAAGAATTGGTATTAAATCCAAAGATAAAAGCCCGCTTGGCTATTGAGGCTGGAGTAGCCCAGGGATGGAGAGATTGGGTAGGAGATAAGGGTGTAATTTTATCCATTGACCGCTTCGGCGCATCTGCTCCAGCCGGACGGATTTATGAAGAATTTGGACTAACAGTGGATGAAGTGATTAGAAAATCGGAAGAATTATTAAGGAAGGAGGGGTGATGCGTATTGCAGTTGGAACTGATCATGGGGGATATCCCTTGAAAGAGACTATTATTGCTGTTATCCGAGAGACAGGACATGAAGCCCTCGATTTCGGAACGGATTCCGAGAACAGTGTGGATTACCCGGATTTTGCTGAGAAAGTAGGCAGAGCCATTCAATCCGGAAAAGCTGACCGGGGAATTGTCATCTGCGGATCCGGTGTTGGAGGATGTATTGCTGCCAATAAGATGCAAGGAATTTATGCAGCGATTTGCCATGATACATACAGCGCAAAACAAGGTGTTGAGCATGATGATATGAATGTACTTTGTCTTGGCGGACGGATTGTCGGAACTGAACTAGCAAAGGTATTGGTCCAGTCTTTCCTGAAAGCCAGATTTGTGGGAGAAGACCAGGGCCAGGAACGTCATAAGCGCCGGGTAGAAAAAGTTAAAAAGCTTGAAAAAGAAGGAAAACAATCATGACCTCCACAATACAGGAACTTAACCAGATTGGCCAATCAATCTGGTACGATAACATTGAAAGAAAATTGTTGAAGGATGGTACTTTGGAAGGGTTGTTCATCCGGGGTGAGATTCGCGGTATAACGTCAAACCCGAGCATTTTTAATAAAGCGATCAGTCAGTCCGATGAATATGATGAAGGGATTGAATCCCACACCCGGGAAGGTTTATCCAGAGAGAATGTTTACGAACGCCTGGCGATCAGTGACATACAGGCAGCAGCTGATCTCTTTCGACCTCTGTATGATCAAACCGATGGAGGTGATGGGTATGTAAGTCTGGAGGTTAATCCTTATCTTGCCCATGATGCTGATCAGACGACAAGTGAGGCAAATAGGCTTTGGAACGATGTAAACCGGCCCAATCTAATGGTAAAAATCCCGGCCACAAAAGCGGGTTTGCCGGCAATCACCGAAACCATTGCCGCTGGAATTAATGTTAATGTCACTTTAATATTTAGCCTGAATCGCTATCGCGAAGTAAGAGAGGCATACCTGGCAGGTCTTGAAAAAAGAGCATCTGCGGGAAAGCCAGTTGCGAATATTGCCTCTGTGGCTTCATTCTTCATATCCAGGATTGATACGAAGGTGGATAAACAGCTTGAATCCCTTGCAAAAACCGCAACTCCGGAAGAGAAACAGCGAATCAAACAACTGATGGGAAAGGCTGCTGTGGCGAGTGGAAAATTGGCTTTCCTGGATTATGAAGATACATTTGGGGATAAAGGAACCCGGTTTGGAAAGCTCAAACCACAGGGAGCAAAACGTCAACGGGTCTTGTGGGCTTCCACCAGCACTAAAAATCCAGGTTATTCAGATACAAAGTATGTAGAGGAAATGATTGGTCCTTTAACAATCAATACAGTTCCTCCAAATACCCTGGAAGCTTTCCTGGATCATGGTGTGGTAGAGCAGACAATTGATCAGAATATTGAAGATGCACACAATGTGATGGCAGGTTTATCCGGGTTTGGTATTGATCTTGATCAGGCCACTCAGGAACTGGAAGTCGAGGGTGTAAAATCCTTTGCTGACGCGTATACATCTTTGTTGGATTCGCTGCAAAACCGGATGCTTGATTTCCAGAAGCGAGAGACTACTTTACCAGGATAAAAAAACCCTCCTGTTATGAATAAAACTCAATTTGAAGCTGATTTTGAGGGGAAGAAGGAAACCTGGCTGGCAGCAGAAAGGTTGGTTTCTCCCCGGGCAGTTGATCGGGAAGAAGCTCTTGACTATCTATTAGAACAGGGTGCGCCTGCGAAATCTCCCCTGATTGCCTATCTGTTGGCAACAAGACTTTCCGATCCGGATCTGCAAGTTCGCTTCCATATGGCAAAGGCCCTGGGAGATGTTTTATCAGGTGGGGAACAAGGAGAGCAATTACCAGCTCAAGTACTCCGGCAGCTGCAAGGTTTCCTTGCCCATTTGAACAAGGAGCAGATTGTAGACTTGTTGGAAGTATCTAAACAATATCTATCTGTAGAGGAAAGCCTAATCGAAATTTTTAAATTATGTTCCTATGCAGGAAATGTACTGAGTGGTATAGTGAACGACCGAAAAATATCTCTGGTAATCAGGCAGAAAGCAATATATTTTTGTGGAGAGGCTGGATTTTTAGAGACAATTACAACACTGCAAGTCCTTGTAAAGCGGATTGAGAAGAGGAATCAGGTCTTGCGTAAATTTCCTTTAAAAAAAAATACCAAGGATGAAAATCAACTCTATCCTTATGCGATTGCTGCGCTGGAAAAATTAGGTAAAGGTCCTTCAGCAGGAAGGGAAAAAGTATGATGAGAAAGCTGCAGATAATTATTTCAATTATATTCTTGGGATCAGGGTTAGTGTTGTTTCTGGCAGAAACCAGTCTTGTCCAGGCATCTGATTCTTATCAGCAGCCGACAGTAGCGATCGCTACCGTTACCGGAACACCCAGGGGCCCAATCGCGATTGTTTACTCTGACCCGGAGGATCAAATTAACGTTCGATCTGGTCCGGGTGTCTCTTACCCCAAAGTAGGTGTTTTAATCAATCGTCAGGAAGTGCCTGCTCTGGCAAAAACAGAGGGTGGGACCTGGATTAAGATTGTGTATCCAGGTGTGCCGGAAGGTGTCGCCTGGGTTTATGCTCCCTACGTGCGTGTAACTGGAGAGCTCCCTATCATTCCCAAACCTCCCACGCCCACGCCCGAAACAACACCGACTATTGATCCAACCCTGGCGTCCCAATTTATCTCAGAAATTCCGCCAACCAGAAAGCCTACCTTTACGCCGCCGCCTCCTTTGATTATTCCAACCTATGCTTCCTCTCCGATAACGAGCGGAACTGGAGGTCTTCCCAGCGGATTTATTATTTTGGCGTTGGTGTCGATTGGTATGTTTGGTCTAGTAGTATCGTTTTTACGCCGATCCTAAAAAAACCAGGATTTTAAGAAATCCTGGTTTTTAATTTGTTTGGAAAAATCATCCGCACCCTGTTGAGGGATCACAGCCGGCGCAGCCACCAGGCACTGTTTGAGGATTATCTACTTCCAATTTGAAACCGGTCCGGCCATTTTCTTCTACAAATTTAACGGTTGCTTTATGAAGGTATGCCAGGGTTTGGTCATCCACGATGACCTTCACGCCATGACTTGAATAAACCTGGTCGCTGTCGCTGACCTTGTCATCCAGGGACATGCCGTACTGGGGACCCCCTCAACCAACACCTGAGATGAAGATTCTCAGGGAATGTTCGGATAGATTTTGTTCTTTAATTAAAGTCTTAATTGCGATAGCGGCTTCTGAAGTTAGAGAGATATTTTGTGGATTTTCCATTTTAATCCTATCTTTTGAAACTAATAAATTGAGTATGGCATTGTAGCAGGAATACAGGCAATGTCAACCATGAATAAGCGCATGGTAATTACTCAATAGGATAGGTTCTGTGCTTCTTGAAACGTTTCT
>CAZHHT010000022.1:0-24031 GCA_964532455.1 uncultured Anaerolineales bacterium | reverse complement strand
AAGAATTCTTCCACCACTTTAATACACGTAATGCGCGCAAGGTGTTCAACTTGCTGGGTTTTCCGGCCGGTTCGAGATCAAAGAATACTACCCCGCTAGGTCCCCGGTAAGCTGACCAGCGCTGGTTTTTCTTCTGTTTACTCAATAGAAGTTGAATAGCATCTTCAAACCGCTCATCTTGATCTGCCTCCGCAGCTTGAAAATAATCCAGTGCCCGCAAGAAGTCATAATACCAGCGGGGAGGAAAAGGAAACCGTGTCATCTGCTCTTTAACAATTTCCCCGGTTTGGTGAGATTTGTAAAGCTTGTGCTGGAGGAGAAATTCGTGAGCTTTAGCCCGGACTTCCGTGATGCACCCGCCGTGATTTGGATATGCATTTTGATATGCCAATAGGCCTTCCAGGGCAGAGATGGTTGTGTGGAATGAACTGTGAGTGTCTCCTTTATAGGATCTGCAGTTCCACCCACCATCTGCCATTTGCTGGACCAGCAAATGTTTAGCTAGCTTGTGAACCCGTTCATCTGGATAGGAATGGTATGACAGGATAGAAAGAATCATGCCGGTGATACAGGTTTCACTGAATTTGGAGCTGACAGAAAAATTTATCCCGCCATCTGGCTCATAAAATCCACCTTCAATCAGCTGTTCACAGCCCTTATGAGCTTCTTGATTCTCAGGCGGCAATCCAAGGCGCCTCAAAGCAAGGAGTGTATAGGTGGTAGAGATCCACTTGGGTGAATACAATCCTCCTCCCCATGTTCCCGCAGGATCTTGGTGAGATAACAATCTTTTTCCCCAACCTTCTTCGGGGATCTTGTTTCTCTCTTTTTGATAGATCGCAGGTTCTTCATCCTCAAGGTCGCGCAGTACCTGCCACCGAATAGAGGGATCGCCCGATAGCAGCCATTCCAGAGTTTCTTGTTTGATTTCCATCTATTGCCTTCCGATCTTGATTTTTGCTGCCGGATATTTAAGATTGACGATAATTAATCGTCCAGGGTTTTGGGTATTGATGATAATAATTAGAACTTTGTAATAAATTGTAATGCAGAATATGCTCGACTTTTGGGAATGATATAATCCTCCAAGTATTCCAGGTACCTATTAAGGACTGTAATTTTATATGGAGACGATTAGAGAAAAGAGGACGTTATTATCTGTTCTGGCTCACCCGGATGATGAATCTTTCGGAATGGGTGGAACCCTGGCGAAGTATGCTGAAGATGGAACAGATGTGTATCTCATATGTGCTACGCGTGGGGAAGCTGGTGAAGTGGATTCTGAATTCCTGGAGGGACAGTCGTCTATTGCTCAGCTGAGAGAGATGGAATTACGCTGCGCGGTAGACAAGCTTGGTTTAAGGGAAGTTCAATTATTGGACTATCGTGATTCTGGCATGTCTGGCAGCGCAGATAATAAAAATCCTGAGGCGTTGATTAATGCGCCTATAGACCAAGTCGCAAGGGAAATTGCAGAGTATATCCGACAAATTAAGCCGCAAGTTATTTTGACTTTTGATCCAATTGGGGGATATAGACACCCTGACCATATTTTTATCCATCAAGCTGCGACAAAAGCATTTTATTTGGCTGGTGATCCAGCTTTTAAGAGTTCTTACCCCCTGTATAAACCTGGAAAATTGTATTATCATATCATCCCTAGTCATTTTGTTCGGTTTAATGTGCGTCTCCTGCGCTTGTTGGGCAAAGATCCCAGCAAATATGGGAAGAATAAGGATATTGACTTGACTCAAATAGCCGGACAAGATTTTCCGATTCATGCTCGGATAAATTATTCAACTGTCAAATATAGAAAAGATGCTGCAGCAGCCTGTCATACCAGTCAAGGCGGCAAAGGTTTGACCAGGGGATTTTTCAAGTGGATTTCATGGCTGCTGGGCATTAAACCAGAAGATCAATTTATGCAAGCTTATCCGGATATTGAACAGATTTCAGTTAAAAAGGATCTATTCTCTTGATTGGTTTTTCAGGTTCCTGGCAGAAGCGTATCAATATCCCGATACTAAACAAAAACACCTCCGTTCAGAATCAGAAACAGGAGGTGTTTTTAATTTTGTCTCGATCTAATAGCTTATTACTTCTTTGGTCATTTGGCGATACTAAATCCAATCTTTGAATCGGTTTATGGTTCCTCGTAAGTAACGATGATCTTAAATTTACCTCTGAAGACATCGGCTATTCCGTCTACGTCACTATGCATATCCTTAAACTGCAGTCGTATTTGAAATTTATTACTTACTAGGGCATCCTGGATGCCGCTAATTCCAAGTGTGTTCATAGCTTGCTTGCTGCTGTTATTCAATTCAGCTTCATTGCAAAAACTAACAATTGCACCGGTAACGCCGGCAGGTTTAAAGTCTTCGAAACCTACAGTACCGTAGTTATGAACATACGCCCGCAGGCACCCCAGGCTGCCAAAAGGATCTCCTAAGGTATCGAAACTAACTGGAGCCAGTTTTGCGGAAATAATAGTCGAACCATTGGGTATACCGCTAACATTAAAAGTTACAAATCCTTGCAGCCCAACATCATGAGAGGTATCTCCGGCATTGTTTGCATTGGTGCGAACTTCAAGTCCATCTTCAACCTGTCCCCGACTGGCAAGGAGAATGGTTACTGTTTTTTCAGTAGGTGCAGGTTCCTTAACCTCGATCTCAACCCAAAACAAACCGCTGCTGCTGTTTTCAATGCCAAAAAGCTCATCACCAGGTTCTCTTAATTTCCAGTTCCCACGATAAGTCCCTTCAGAAGCGGGGGCTGTCATGTCCACCGAAATATCTACGTTTTGACCTGGATTAACCGTTCCTGCAGTAAGTTGAACTGAAGCAGGAGCGTTCATCGCATCACCGCCCGAAAACACAATATCGTAACCGGATGTCCAGGCACATGACCCAACATTTTTTAGCCGCCAGGTTTTTGTAAATGTCTCCTCGGGTTCAAAGATTGTGCCATCTGGGACAGAGACATCCGATACGAATTTTGCCAAATTGCAGGGAACCGGTGTATCGGAAGGGGTCGGGGTATCTGGTTGAGGTGTATCCGAAGGCTCCGGAGTATTAGTCACCTCTAAATTAGGATCAGGGGTGACGGTGGTATCAGCCGATTCCGTGTCGCTTGGTTGAGGAGAGTCATCTAATCCGGCAGCAACTGTTTCAGCTACCGACGTGTTTACGAGCGCAGTTTTTTCTGCAGGAGTTAAATTACCACTCGGCATATTACAAGAACTTATAACCAGGGAAAGCAGGAGCAGGAAAATCAGGATGATTTTATTTTTAATTCGCAAGATAGCACCTCCCTCAGGGGATGAATTATTAAGGTATGTTGCCCCTTGAAAATAGTGGTTGGGGCTACTTTTCTATTGTAGTCTGCTTTTGATGACCTCGCAATAGATTGTTATTGTATGTTATTGTATATCTTCTGGAAAAACATCTGGAGATAAAGAATTAACAATCGCGAGTAAAAATTCTAAGGATAATTAACTCATCGTAATTCAAGTGAGTTGTTGCTGAATATTATTCAGGAATTTCGGTCAGGAACAAGATAGATACCGGGTATGCTGACGATTGTTGTAATTCCCTTGATGATCATATTGCTGATAAAAATTGAGATCACAACAGAGGTTGGAAATAATCTCCAGAATGCCAGAAAGCTAAACAGGAAACTATCTACGGGAATACTGAATAAATTGCTGATTAGGACCCGGGTCCATTGGTACTTTTTCGTTACTTTTTCTACCCAGAATCGATATCCTTCAGTGTCAATAAGCTCAGATACCACTTCGGCGATAATTGATGCCACGACGATGCGCCAGATCGGAGAAAGCACCAGCCCGAACTCTTCCTGAAGACCAATAGTTAAGTCCGGAGGCAGTAGCGATACAACCTTGAACAACAAAGCCATGAAGATATTGATCCCTGCCGCAGTGAGAATTAGAATTCGAGCTGCTTTGATTCCGGCAACTTTGTGGACCATGTCCCTTAACGTAAACGTCAACGGGTAAATAAATGTTCCGGCATCGATGGAATAACCCGCAATCATTACGATCCGTAAACTGGCAATGTCGGACATTATTTGAGCGGCAACATACAATACGGAAACCAGGATTGCAGTTGTTAAGAGATCACGCTTTTGTTCTTTCACCATGGGATATAAACAGTTTTTCGGGTATGATTTTCGGTTCAATCAGGCTAGGATTTGATATTGTTTAATGCTTGCTGGATATGGACAGCATTTTTGTTAAGTTCGTCCCTGGTAGGCAGTTCAGCATGCCGGGGGCTGAATTCTAACTCAAATCCATCACCCTCATAACGGGGAATGATATGCAAATGAAAATGGGGGACTTCCTGTTTAGCCGCTTTGCCATCTGCTAAAAACAAGTTGATCCCTTCACAACGGATTCCGCTGTTCCGAACTGCTTGGGCTAACTTTTGAGAAATGCTGAAGATATGTTTTCCTGTCTCAGTCGGAAGATCGTTGAATTCTTGATAGTGCTTGTTTGGGATAACTAGAATGTGACCTGGGTTAAAGGGTTGTATATTCATTATTCCTGTGCAGATCTCATCCTCGTATACCACTGAGCCCGGCAGCTCACCAGTCAATATTTTACAAAAAGGGCAATTATCCACCGCGGTCTCCTTTCTTTCTTTTGCTTATTCCTCCAGAGCTGGTTCAGATTTATTTTTTTAATCAGGTTCAACTCCATAGGGTTGATTTGCAGTTTTTAATCAACTTTTTCTACTGAGGATGTAATTTCTCTCGTAATAATTAACCCACGTACTGTATCAATCTCTGGACCCCATAATGCATCCCCAGCTTGATAGGGAACGGCATCTCTGATACATCGGAAAGCCGCGCTGGTTCCAATTCCGAGTTTGGTATGAGGTATCTCGCGGATTCGGATGTCCAGAGCCCGGGCGGATGTATAAAGCTCAATTGCCAACACATGAGCTGTATTATTTATTATCTGGCGCATGTGTCTGGCAGCGGTCATGGAATTTGCATTATGATCTTCCTGCGCAGCTGATGTAGGGAGAGAATGAGTGGAATCTGGTGTTGCCAGGGATCGATTTTCCAGGACCAGCGAAGCGGCAGTATATTGGGGTATCATCATGCCCGAGTTTAAACCGGCATCCTGGTGTTGATCAACCAGCATTGAGGGAAGGTTTTCATTTAATCTGCTATCAGTCAGGCGGAAAACACGGCGTTCGGCGATACTGGCTATTTCTGTCATGGCTATTCCCAAATAGTCCATTACGAGCCCGACAGGTTCACCATGGAAATTTCCTCCTGATATCGCTTCTCCTTCGCCAAATATGAGGGGGTTATCGGTCGCCGCGTTGATTTCACGGTTGATAACTCCGGTGGCAAAAGACAATGTTTCTCTCACAGGACCGTGAACTTGAGGGCTGCAGCGAAGCGAATAAGCATCCTGAACTCTATTGGTAGAATCCATTAGAGAGCTGCCCCTGGTAAGCTCGCGGACCCTTTTTGCTACGGCTATTTGGCCCGGATGTTGGCGGGATTCGTGAATGCGGGGATCAAAAGCGCTGGAAATCCCCAGCAGTGCTTCCAGGCTCATTGACAGGCTGATTTCTGCAACGGAGAGCAAATTTTCTGCATCACTGCAGGCTAGGGCGGCAATGGCTGCAGAAAAAGTTGCTCCATTGTTTAAGGCAATTCCTTCTTTTGCCTCTAGAATAATTCGCGGTATGCCGGCTTTATTCATTGCCTCTTTACCGCTGGTTAGTTTTCCCTTGTACTCTGCAAAACCGGACAGCTGATCTAAATCCTCTTCATCAGTTGATAGAACCAACCCAAGATGTGATAAGGGAGCAAGGTCTCCTGACGATCCGAGCGACCCCTGGGAGGGTATGACCGGATGGATGCCGCGGTTTAACATCTCCAGCAAGGTTTCTATCAGCAGTGGGCGCACTCCGGAAAATCCTTTCGCCAGTGTGTTTGCTCGGATCAGGATGGCTGCCCGTACGACCTCGCGAGGCAAAGGATCTCCTGTTCCTACAGCGTGACTGAGGATCAAGTTCCTGTTTAGCAACCTGGATTCATGGCTGGAAATCTGACGGTCTGCAAAGATCCCGAAGCCTGTATTAATTCCATAAACAGGGTCTCCCCGGTTGATAATATCTTCAACCCATTTTCGGGATTGGTGGATTTTATCCCTAGCTTCCCGGGAGAGAGATGTTTTTTCACCCTCAATCGCTACCCGCCTTATTTCTTGAATTGAAAGTGATTTTCCGTCTATAACAATCATAAAAAATTGACCTCAAAATTAGGGTTACTTATGAAGCGCTTCTACCAGGGAATGGATATCTCACATACATGTTCTGGATTTTTGTCTATAGATTTATACATCGTCACATTGGTGAATGGTTCACCGAGAATATTGTCATGAATTGCCCAAGACCGCAGTCGAATTTTTCCAGCTGCGCCTGGATGCCGGAAAGCAGTGCTGTTATCCAGGAGTGGAATAAGCTCACCCTTTGGAGCAAACCCTTGTTCGATCCTCGTCATCAATTTTTTCCCTGATTGGTATAAAAAGCCATATTTCTCGAATATGAGCGCTACATGATAATATAGCGGCTCGACAAAAAACAGCTCATGTCCCATACTGGCGGCAAAACATTCAAATGCCAGCAAAGACTCCTTAAACAAATGAGGTCCCCGGTAAATTTGTCCCGGGGCTAGTCCTGCCATCAATGCTTTTTCTTCCGCAATCAGATTCCGCTGATTGGTGCCGAAAATGGTTTTCGATCCGTCGGGAAGGCGGTCCACGTCAAAGCGGGTTGAGTTGATATCATTCATACCGAATAAA
Source organism: uncultured Anaerolineales bacterium (assembly GCA_964532455.1). GTDB lineage: Bacteria > Chloroflexota > Anaerolineae > Anaerolineales > UBA11858 > B10-G9. The sequence goes on along the minus strand of CAZHHT010000022.1, from coordinate 17,181 downwards.
AGAATATGGAGTTGCCCATGAATTGTGTCTGTGATATGGCCAAACAGAATTGGATCTTGAGCCTCCGCAGAATGATAAAGAGTAATTTCTACATCCGTAGATCCGGAAGGGCAGTGAAGCTCAATCAGATCCCTGCCTTGAGAATCCCGTAAATCTTCCCGGACATGGAACATTTCCAGCAGTTCGGGAGGGACAATATTTTGATAGATGGCCCTTTTATTATCAGCTGGAAGCTGGTTTAATCCGGCGATGGTTGATGGAAGATTCATCATATTTTTTAGCCCGTTTTCGGGGACTGAAAATAGGTTTATAAACCAATTCGTCTGAGATCGCGTTCTGCCTCGCGTTCTGCATCTCGTTCAGCAATCTTTTTCCGCTTATCCCTCAGCTTTTTACCTCTTGCTACCGCGATTTCCACTTTCGCCACTCCGTGGACCAAATAGACCCTTAATGGCACAATCGTATGACCCTTAATTCTGACTTTGTCCCAAAGGTCCAGGATTTCCTTTTTATGCAAGAGGAGTTTCCGGCGCCTTTTGGGATTGTGATTATACAAACTTGCCTGCTCATAGGGATGGATGTAGGAATCGATCAGCCAAGCTTCTTCACCATCTACCTGGATATAAGCCTGGTCAATACTGATCTGATGATTGCGTATAGACTTAATTTCTGAACCTTGAAGAACAATACCGGCTTCGTAGGTATCCAGAATATGGTAATTGAAATATGCTTTTTTGTTCTTTGTAAATGTCTTACCGCTCATGAGTAGAATTTTAGCACAGATTGGATTTCTACTCAGCTTTTAGTCAATTTTTATCCTGGTCCCCAATCCTGTATTATGCCAATCACAGTGGCTTTTGTAGGGAGGATCATAGGCTGGGTTCACCCACCGGAAAACCCATTTTGCGTCACAATTTCTCATATTAATACAGCCGTGACTCATTTTATTTCCGAAGTTATTATGCCAATAAGTGCCGTGGAAAGCGACGCCGGTATTATAGATAAAAAACGTTGTCCAAGGAACTCCAGGAAGGGTATAACTTCCAGGAGCGCCGGCAGCAACCACATTTCCCATATGCTTGGAGGGGTATTTTGAGGTGACAAAAAAGGTACCCCGAGGTGTCGCAGTAGCGTTGGGATTCTTTAAGGATACTTCCTTATAACCAAGTCCAGAGGATATTTTAGTGTTAAAGACAAGTTTTTCACCCTCGAAAGCGGAGAGTGTTTGATCTTTCAGAGAGACATTGATGTGCTTTTGTTCTGGGGGAACGTGGATGCTGGTGGGCAGGTATTCAACATCCTGAACGGGACGGAGATGTTCTCTGCGAACGCAGTAGACAAGGGAACGGGAAAGCTGCGAGGTGAGTTCATACCAATATTTCCCGTCTGGTCCCTTTTTAATCCCGGTCAGCCAATGTGTGGTTTCATAGTACAACCTATACTTCTTTTTCCATCCTGCATATTCACTAAAGGAAAATGCTTCTGTGTACGGCACGGTAATCTCTGCCAGCCTGCCGCAGTCTGGAATGAAAAAAATCGGCTGGTTCAAGCGGTACTTCGTCTGTTGGACGTAGGCTCCGGGTAGATACCCACCCCACACCCGATACCACAACTGAGGGGAAGATTTCTCAGATATTATCTCCTGCTCGAAATAGAGATGCAGCAATTCGTCAAATGCCGTTTCGCGCACGACCTCGCTGTCATAGCTGGGTTCTTGGTAAACCGGAATGATTTTATCATCAGCAGCGATCCTGCCGATTAACCCTTGAGTCCGTCTGGTTTGTTTTGTTTGGAAACCAGGGGAAAACCCTGCGCCAAGTAACCCCAGCAGGGAAATCTTTAAAAAATTCTTGCGAGAGATGATATTCAAATCAATGCCTCCAATGAAAATTCTATCGAAGATGGCAGATTATTTCAAGCCATGAAATTTCTAAGCGGATAAAGTATTGCCTGTGGTTACCTGATGTGGAGTTGAAATCGGTATAATAGGTCTTGAACCGAGAGGGTGTATGGTCTTTCAGCCAACCTATCTGGATTTATTAATATCAGGTGACCTTGAGAAGAGAGCCGCAGATTTTCAATACCGCTTGAAAGCATGTGATCTCTGTCCCAGGAATTGTGGTGTAAATCGGTTAGAGGGAGAAACTGGCCTTTGTGGTGTGGGGAAGCAGGTCTGGGTTAATTCTTATGGACTTCATTTTGGTGAAGAAGACCCACTGCGGGGATGGCAGGGATCTGGAACCATATTTTTCAGCGGCTGTAATCTAAGTTGTTTATATTGCCAGAACGCTGAAATCAGCCAAAAAGTTAGTGGATCCGAAATCTCTGTAGAAGTTCTAGCAGATGTGATGTTGGAGTTGGAGAACAGGGGAGCGCATAATATTAATCTGGTGTCCCCCACGCATGTCTCTGCTCAAATAGCCAGGGCGATTTATATCGCTGCCCAACGCGGATTACAACTTCCGATCGTGTATAACACCGGGGGCTATGATTCCATTCACACCTTAAAAATGCTGGATGGAATCATCGATATCTATATGCCAGATATGAAGTATAGTGAGCCAGAAATAAGTGAGAGATTGTCCGGTGTACTTGATTATCCTTCGGTAAATCAACTTGCGGTTAAGGAGATGTTCCGGCAGGTAGGGGACCTGGTACTTTCTCCACGGGGAATTGCCGAACGGGGACTGCTTGTTCGTCATCTGGTATTACCGGGCGATCTGGCAGGATCTAAGGCTATTCTGGAGTTCATTGCCAAGGAGATTTCACAAAATACTTATCTGAATATAATGGATCAATACCGACCAGCTTATTTGGCTGGAAGACACAGTGAAATAAACCGCAGAATCACTACGGATGAGTACCAGGCAGTAATTGGCGAGGCGCTAATATTAGGATTAAAACGGTTGGATAAATGCTAAATTCTATCCATGTTAGCCCTTGGCTAAGGGAGTGAAATACATTAGATGAAATTTAGGTCAAAATCCATCCTGATGTTATAATACGACCAGTTGAAAAATGTTTAGAAAAAATCCCAACTAATCAGGTTATTACAATAAAAAAACCCCATATTTGGAGGTTCACAATGTCAGGACATTCAAAATGGTCAACCATAAAACATAAAAAAGCCCAGACGGATGCCCGCCGCGGTGCAGTTTATACAAAACTTGCCAAGGAAATTCAAATTGCTGCCAGGGAAGGCGGTGGTGACCCGAATGTTAATTTTGGATTGCGTTTGGCTGTTGATCGAGCGAAAGAAGCAAATATGCCTAGTTCGAATATTGACCGGGCTATAAAGCGTGGAACAGGGGAAGATCGAGATGCGGCCAGTATGGAAAAAATTTATTATGAGGGTTATGCGCCCCATGGTGTGGCAGTGATCATGAATTGCATAACTGATAACAGAAATCGAACTGTGGCAGATATCAGACATGTGCTGTCAAAACATGGAGGCACCATGGGACAAGAGGGATCTGTTTCCTGGAAATTTACGAGGAAGTCCTATTTTAATATCCCCTGTGGCAATCATACCCTTGATGATTTATATGAGATAGCAATTGAGACAGGAGCCGATGATGTAGTTGAGGAAGATGAATATTTTGAGATAATTGGGCCAGTTGAGATTTTTAAAAAGATCCATGACCGCTTAAAAGAAGCGTCTATTACCCTGGAAGGCTCTGGTTTAAGAATGGATCCAAACCAGGAAGTAGAATTGAACCTGGAAGATACCTTGCAGGTTATGAAAACAATTGATATTTTGGAAGAATTGGATGATGTTTTGGAAGTTTATTCAAACCTGAAAATTACCGATGAAGCGCTGGAAGGACTAGTGTAGTTGATTAATAAATCAAGGGTTGTGATCGGGATTGATCCCGGAACCGCCATCACCGGATACGGTCTTGTCCGGGAGCAGGAGAATGGCGAGTTGGAGTGGATTGCGCACGGCGTGGTAACAACACCGAGTGATTGGGATGAACCCAAGCGTTTGCTTAAGCTTTACCAGAACTTAAACGAGATTCTTAGTACTTATAAGCCTGACTGCTGTGCAGTGGAAAAACTGTTTTTCCAGAAAAATGTCAAAACTGCCATCAGCGTTGGGCAGGGAAGGGGCGCTGCTTTAATCGCTGCTGCCGCATCTGAGCTGCCGGTTGGTGAGTATACGCCTTTAGAGGTAAAACAGGCGGTTGTGGGATACGGGAGTGCCGATAAACAACAAGTCCAGCAGATGGTAAAAGTGCTGCTGGGTTTGAGTGAGATTCCTAAGCCTGATGATGCAGCTGATGCATTAGCGGTTGCTATTTGTCACTTGCACTCAACCAGAAGAAATCAATTATTAAATTATGATTAATCAAGATATTTTTCTTCGTTTTGGGGCTGCTTTACTAATCGGGTTCCTGATTGGTATGCAACGGGAGTATGCCTACAGCACAAACAAAGAGGGCGGATTATTTGCAGGTGCAAGAACTTTTGCCTTGATGAGCTTGTTTGGGGCACTAGCAGCTCTCCTGTCAGATCTTTTTCTTACTCCCTGGGTGTTCATCGCGTTGATTGTTCTCCTTGGCGTCATGGTCATCGCGGCATATTTTGTTTCAGCAACAGGGCGGGACGAAATAGGGTTGACTACCGAGGTGGCAGCCCTGATTACCATCTTGATTGGAGGAATCTGTTATTTACATTCTGTGGAAATTGCCGTTGCGCTTGGCGTGGTGACAACAGTTCTTCTGGCTGTGAAATGGGAACTTCGTCAATTTGTGAAAGTGATAACTCAAGAAGATGTTTTTGCCACGCTGCAATTTGCAGTAATTACCGCAATTATCCTGCCTGTATTGCCCAATAGAACGTTTGGTTCCCCTCCACTGGATGTGTTAAACCCCTACCAGGTCTGGAAGATGGTAGTTTTTATTTCAGGGATTAATTTCCTTGGATATATCCTGGTTAAAGTGGTTGGTCCAAAAAAAGGAATTGGGATCAGCGGCTTATTGGGAGGATTGGCATCCAGTACGGCAACCACACTTAGTTTTTCCCAGCGCAGTCAAACTCAGGAAGGACTTGATAAACCTTTTGCAGTGGCAATCATCGCAGGGTGGGTGATCATGTTTCTCCGGGTGATTGTCGAGGTTGCAGTTGTGAATAATCGTCTGCTTCCCTATATCTGGCCAGCGATGGCAGCGATGGGTTTTTCAGGATTGCTTTATGCTTTATATCTTTACTTTTCACAGTCTGCTATAGGAGAGGAAGAGCTAAATCTTTCAAATCCGTTTGAACTTGGACCCGCAGTAAAATTTGGATTTCTTTTTGCGCTGATCCTTTTGGTTACCAAGGCTGCTGAAGTATATATTGGAGAAAAAGGATTGTATCTGACTAGTTTCTTAGCCGGGCTGGCGGACGTAGACGCAATTACACTCTCCCTTGCTGATCTGACAAAAACAGGGCAAGGGGTAGCGCTTTCTACAGGAAAAATTGCGATTATTTTGGCTGCAATTTCAAATACAACTGCGAAAGGAGTCCTGGTATTTTCACTTGGCTCTCGATCACTGCGCAGATATATTTGGCCGGCTATGATTATCATGCTGCCAATTGGTTTGGGTTTTGTGTTTTAAGTCTGAGAATACAAATGATAGCAAGCATTCAAGGAAATGTACTTTTATTAGGGGAAGATAACCTGATTGTTGATGTAGGCGGAATTGGTTATCTAGTTTATGTCCCTAAAATTCTCCCAGCTACTTTGCGACGAGGTGAGAAAGTATCATTGCTCACCCACCTGGTTGTCAGGGAGGATTCACTAACCCTCTTTGGTTTTCAAGACCAGGAAGAGGTTTTTCTGTTTAAGCAGTTGATCAAAGTGAATGGGGTGGGTCCAAGATTAGCACTGGAAACACTATCAACTCATACACCAGATGTGATCAAGAGGGCTGTTCTGAATAAACAGGAAGAAATCTTCTCCCAGGTATCAGGTATTGGAAAAAAGACTGCTCAAAAAATATTATTATCTCTGGAAGATCGGATTCCACTCGGGGATGATTTTGTTTTCTCCCCTGAAACTGCGGAAATTAATGCCGAAGTACGTGAGGTATTAACAACCCTGGGGTACAGCATTTTAGAAGCCCAGGCAGCCTTGCAGACTATACCTGATGATGCGCCGCTAGATCTTGAAATACGATTGACTACAGCCTTGCGGTATTTCAGTTAATGGGTATATTTGCTAGACAATCTGCCCACTATCAGTTATCATTTCTAGGGTTGAATTAGGGGAAATTTTTATCGAAATTATCAGTTCCTTCGGAAGAAATTTTCTGATTTGATCTCAGGGTTTTACTCTAATGCTGGATCATCCGGGTAGGGGGAATAGCAACTCTGATTGTAGCGTTGTAGCTATTATCGTTTTTTTGCATCATTAACAATAGCGGAGGTGTCGTGACCGAGTCCATAAATCAAATTGCAGCTGAATTTAAAAAATTCATTGATGAATTTGAACCTCAAGCAGATGTTCAGAGTATAGGCACAGTACAGGAAGCAGGAGATGGGATTGCCCGGGTAAACGGACTATCTGATGTCAAAGCCCAGGAACTGGTCCAATTTGAAAACGGCATCTTGGGGACCGCGTTTAACCTTGAAAAAGATATCGTAGGGGTCATAATCATGGGGGAATATGATGAGATTATTGAAGGTATGGAAGTCCGGTCGACCAACCGAATCACTTCTGTTCCTGTTGGAGATGGGTTAATTGGAAGGGTTGTAAACGCGATTGGCCAACCAATTGACGGCAAAGGACCCATTCATAACACCGGCTACCGTCCTATCGAATTGATTGCACCTGGAGTTATTGATAGGAAAGATGTGGATAAGCCTATCCAAACAGGGATAAAAGCGATTGATTCAATGATTCCCATCGGCCGCGGTCAACGAGAGCTAATTATTGGAGACCGGCAAACGGGAAAAACCGCCATTGCCCTGGATGCCATTATTAACCAAAAAGGTAAAGATGTCATCTGTATTTATGTTGCAGTTGGTCAGAAAAAATCCGGTGTTGCCAGAACTGTAGCAACTTTGGAAGAATATGGGGCTATGGATCACACCATTATTGTTTCCGCGTCTGCAGATGAACCCAGTGCCCTCCAATATATCGCTCCCTATGCCGGTTGTGCGATGGGGGAAGAGTTTATGGAAGCTGGCCGAGACGCACTGATCGTTTATGACGATCTATCCAAACATGCCTGGTCGTACCGAGAGCTCTCTCTCTTGCTCAGGCGTCCGCCTGGACGCGAAGCCTATCCAGGAGACTTATTTTATCTTCACTCCAGACTGCTGGAGAGAGCTGCTCGTTTGGCAGATCAATTTGTCATTGTTCCAGGTGATTTTAAAGAAGAACAGGCAGCTGTTAAGGACTCAGTAAACAAAAAAATATATAGCGGGCCGTTAGCTAAAGCAGATGCAGAAAAGGATCTGGAATCAGGATCCTCAACAAAGGTAGTAAAAGTGAAAGGTACAGGAGGCTCATTAACTGCACTCCCTATCATTGAGACTTTGCTGGGTGATGTGTCTGCTTATGTTCCCACTAATGTAATCTCCATTACGGATGGTCAGATCTATCTAGAAAATGACCTTTTTTATTCTGGAATTCGGCCGGCAATTAATGCGGGAATATCGGTATCCCGGGTTGGCGGTGATGCTCAATTAAAAGCTATGAAACAAGTAGCCGGCCAGCTGAGGCTGGAGATGGCTGCCTTCCGGGAGTTGGCCGCATTCGCTCAGTTTGGCTCCGATCTAGATAAAGCCACCCAGGCGAGATTAGATCGAGGGCACAGGTTGAGAGAAATCTTAAAACAGCCTCAATTTTCTCCTGTGCCGATTGCAAATCAGATTATAGTGATTTATGCAACCACGCATGGCTATGCGGATGAGATCGACTTGGGCAAGATGGCTGATTGGGAAAAAGAATTGGTCCGTTTTATGGAATCAAGTCATCCTGACTTGATCATGGCAATACTAACTGAAAAAGAGCTGACGGAGAAAATAGAAAAACAACTCGAAACAGCTTTGGAGTCGTTTTAATTTTAATAAAAGGGCTGTAATAAAAGCCTATTTTTAAATATACCGCAGGTTGTAAATCAAATGGCAAATGCTAGAGAAGTCAAACAACGAATAAAAAGCGTCAAAAATATTTCTCAAGTAACCCGTGCTCTTCAAGCTGTCAGCGCAAGCAAGGTCCGTAAAGCCATCGACCAGTTAGAGGATACCCGGCCATACTCTGTTAAAGCCTGGCAGGTTCTTCAGCATATAGCAAAACAACCAGATCGATCGACTTTACATCCCATACTGGTTAAGAATTCCTCGGTAAAACGCATTATCGCAATTGTAATCAGCGGCGATAGAGGTTTAGCCGGAGCATATAATTCCAATTTGATCCGGACGGTGGAGTCCTGGTCTAAATCAATCGAGGTCCCGATTCAGTATATTACAGTTGGTAAAAGAGGGCGGGATCTACTGCTTCGCAGGGGAAAGGAAATCATGGCGGAGTTCAGCAACTTACCTGCAGAACCGTCCTATAACGATATTTCACCAGTAGGGAGAATAGCAGTCGACACATTACTGAATAATGAGGTCGAGGAAGTTTATTTGATTTACACCCGATTCGTAAACAGAATGAACCACCGACCAGTAATAAAAAAGCTGCTGCCTCTGGAAACTGATGTAGATGAAAGGGTAAAGTCTTTTAGTGAAACTGAACCATTGATTGGCGGGTATATATTTGAACCGGACCAAAAATCAATCCTTGAAGAAATAATCCCGCGTTTTACTATCCTGCAGGTATTTCATGCTGTGATTGAATCCCTGGCAAGTGAGCATTCAGCCCGGATGATAGCGATGAAAAATGCCACTGACAATGCAACTGCCCTGGCAGATGCATTGCAATTGGAATACAACAAAGCCCGCCAGCAGGCTATAACAAATGAAATGCTGGATATTGCCGGGGGAGCAGAAGCAATCTCTGAATGATTGGAGACAAAAACCTGGTGCACTCGGATTAAGAAGTTAGCTGAATGATGTTTATTTTTGGAGGGTGTAATGGCAGAAGGGACAGGACGGATCATCGAGATCAAAGGTGGAGTGATTGACGTAGAATTCCCGGGAAAGGATTTACCGAATATTTATGAGGCGTTAATCGTAAAAAACGAAGGCGAAGAAGATCTGGTCTTGGAAGTTGAAAATGACCTTGGGTCAGGAGATGTTCGTTGTGTTGCCATGGGTCCGACTCCCGGACTTCGTCGAGGGATGGCAGTATCGACGACTGGTGCGCCAATCATGGTTCCAGTAGGCGAGAAAGTTTTAGGCCGGGTATTAAATGTATTGGGCCAACCGATCGATGGAATGGGAGAAGTAAAAGCGGATGAGTATTATCCCATTCACCGCACGGCTCCGCGATTTGATGAGCAATCCACAAATGTTGAGGTTTTTGAAACCGGGATCAAGTCTATTGACCTGGTTGCTCCTTTTACAAAAGGGGGCAAGACTGGAGTGTTTGGCGGCGCCGGGGTAGGGAAAACCGTAATTATTATGGAATTAATCCGTTCGGTTGCAACTGAACATGAAGGCAATTCAGTGTTTGCTGGTGTAGGCGAGAGGACCCGGGAAGGGACCCAGCTGTACCGGGAGATGCTGGAGTCTGGTGTGATGAAAGATACAGTCATGGTTTTTGGACAGATGAATGAGCCCCCGGGAGTTCGGCTTCGTGTAGCCCTTACCGGATTAGCCGTGGCAGAAAAATTCCGGGATGAAGGGCGGGATGTATTGATGTTTATTGACAATATATTCCGCTTCAGCCTGGCAGGTGCTGAAGTTTCAGCCTTGTTGGGACGTATGCCATCCGCTGTAGGATACCAACCAACCCTGGCAACGGAAATGGGGAATCTGCAGGAACGAATTACCAGTACAAAAACCGGTTCAATCACATCGATGCAAGCCATTTACGTGCCTGCTGATGATTATTCTGATCCGGCACCGGTTGCCACTTTTACTCATCTGGATGCGACCATTGCGCTGGAGCGCTCCATTTCTGAAAAGGGTATTTATCCGGCTGTTGATCCACTTACCTCAACCTCGCGGATTTTGGATCCCAATATTGTGGGGCAGGAGCACTATGAAACCACCCGGCGAGTGCAGGAAGTACTCCAAAAATATAAAGATCTGCAGGATATTATTGCTATTCTGGGTATGGATGAACTCAGTGAGGATGATAAAATCGCGGTTTCAAGAGCTAGGAAAATTGAAAGATTCTTCTCCCAGCCAATGTTTGTGGCAGAACAATTTACAAACTTGCCAGGCAAGTATGTTCCCCTCCAGGAAACAATTCGTGGTTTTAAGGAGATCCTGGAAGGAAAACATGATATTTTACCCGAGGATGCCTTCATGCTGGTGGGAAATATTGATGACGCTGTTGAAAAAGCCGAGAGAATTACTTCTGTTTAGGATCGGGAGCGAATTATATGCTTATCCGGTGTGAAATTGTATCTCAGGATCGATTGGTTTTTAAAGGTGAAGCAGATATTGTGATCGTTCCTGGATCGTTAGGCGAAATGGGAATCATGCCCGGTCATGCACCGCTTCTTTCAACTCTGGAGCTGGGTGTTATCCGCGTTAAAAATGGTGACCTGGAAGATGTTTTTACAGTCACAGGTGGATTCGTTGAAGTCCAACCTGATATTGTCACAGTTATGGCAGATGCGGCAGAACACGTTGATGAAATCGACATTAAGAGAGCTGAAGAAGCGATGGAACGTGCCAGTCAGCTTCTTAAGAAAGAGTTACCCACAGACCCGGATAAATATCTTCGAATAGAAGCTGCCTTGAAACGGTCAAACTTAAGATTAAAAACAGTAGCGCAGTACCGAAAACGCGGACAACGTTCCCGACCCCCTGGGATGGGGATATCAAAATAGGATTATTATGGCTTTATTTTCGCAAGAATTTGGAATTGATTTAGGCACATACTATACGATGATTGCCGAAGAGGGAGTTTTATTAGAACGAGAACCCACTGTGGTTGCCATCGCGATTGATGAACAAAAAATTGTAGAACTTGGACAAGCCGCCAAGGAAATGTTTGGGCGGGTTCCGGATTCACTGGAAATTGCCCATCCTCTTCAGCATGGCGTAATCGCTGATTATGAAATTACCCAGAAATTACTGGAATACTTGATAAAGGAGGTAACCGGTCCGATTCGACTCTTTCATCCCCGGATTATGGTTTCTGTGCCTTATGGAGTGACCAGTGTTGAAAGCAGGGCTGTCCAGGAAGCAGTATTGGAAGCTGGTGCGCGAGAGGTATTTCTAATTGAACAACCCCTGGCCGCTGCGATTGGCATTGATCTCCCCATAAATACCCCCACAGGGAATATGATTTTAAATCTTGGCGGGGGAGCTACTCAGGCAGCGGTGTTGGCTATGTTTGGCATCGTCTCTGCTGCAACTTTGAGGAAAGGGGGAGTTGACATGGACGAGGCGATTGTCACCTATGTGAGGAGGAAGTACGGACTTATCATAGCTCAACCAACTGCGGAAAGGATAAAATTGGAGATAGGTGCCGCTGTCCCGATGAATGAAAAGGCAGGTATTGAGGTTCAGGGACAGGATCAGGTAACCGGATTACCCCAACCCTTAACATTGACTACAGGGGAAATTGTTGAAGCCTTAAAGGATCCATTAAAGGAAATCGTAGAGACTGCCCGGAAAGTTCTTGAAAAAACGCCCCCCGAACTGGTTTCAGATATCATTGATAGGGGTATTGCTCTCAGCGGAGGTTCAGCGCTGCTTCCCGGGATGGAGAAACTGTTGACAAAAGAACTGGGTGTGCCCACCTACCTGGTTGACAATCCCACTACATGTGTAGTTGAGGGTGCGTCGAGGGCTTTTAGCCCGGGAATATTTCCCAAAATCAGGAGAAACTTAATTTCCTGATAAAAAACAAAGCGGACTGATTGATAGTCCGCTTTTATATCAATAGTGGCGATCCGCAAGCTTTTTTGGATTTCGGATCTTAATGTCTATTTTAAGAAGTAACTTAATTTTTGCAGGTGGACAGAAGGATCAATATGTTCAATTTGAACACCATGGGGGGCTTTTAGATATATCGGCGCATAATTAAGGATAGCCGTAATTCCTGCTTCTACAAGATCATCGATGACACCCTGTGCATGCTCAGCAGGGATAGCCAAAACTGCGATCTGAATGTTATTTGTTTTAACATATTCTTTCAATTCCCGGATGTCTTTTGCAACAAGATCGCCAATTTTTTTGCCAATTTTTTTGGGATTTTTATCGAATATTGCTGCGACCTGGAATCCCCGATTCGCAAAACCTTTATATCGAGTTAAACCACTGCCCAGATCACCAGCGCCGATAACGATCATTTCCCAGATATTATCCGTATTTAAGATCTGGTTAAGTTTACAAACCAAGAACTCAATTTCGTAGCCCTTCCCCCTTTTTCCAAGCTCCCCAAAATGAGAGAGATCCTTCCGAATTTGAGCGGCTGATATGTCCAGCAGCTTGCCTAATTCGCGGGAGGATGCATATTCATAGCCATCCTTTTGAAGACGGTTTAACGCTCTTAGATAAAGGGGCAGACGGCCAATAATTATCCGTGGAATTTGGTTTCCCATGAGTCGTCCTGTGGAAATTGCGTGTAGTTATGTAGAAATAGGAGATAAGATTGTGATAATTTTTACAATTCTACCATAAGACCTGGTGAAATTCGGCAATGGTATAATACCGTAGAAATTCGTTTCGAGAGGCATCAATCTCGATTGAAAGCTGATCGTAAATAAAATAATGAGTTTTTGGACGGCTTTCTTGGTCCGGTATTGATTACTCAGCTAATATTGAAGAATAATTGATTTAATGGACTAGAGAGATACCATGTATTTTGACGAAGTAGTAATTGAAGTTACCGGGGGGAAGGGGGGCGATGGCGTTATTCAATTCCGGCGGGAAAAGTATGTTCCGCGGGGAGGTCCTGATGGCGGAGATGGCGGGCATGGGGGAAGTATTCTGCTAGAAGTTGACCAGCATAAAAATACATTATCTGAATTTCGCCATAAAAAAATATTTCAGGCTCAAGGTGGCACCAGGGGGAAAGGTAAAAATCAGACAGGCGCTTCGGGTGATGATCTGGTGATAAAAGTTCCTCCAGGTACGATGGTATTTGATGAATCTGATGGTAGATTTTTGGGTGACCTTGTTGACCAAGGCCAGCAGCTCAAGATTTGCAAAGGTGGACGCGGCGGCAGAGGGAATACCAGGTTTAAAACATCCAAGAATAAGGCGCCCAGAATTGCAGAAAAAGGAGAACCCCCAGAAGAAAAAAAACTCCGATTGGAATTAAAGTTAATTGCGGATATAGGCATAATCGGTGTTCCAAATGCTGGGAAATCAACAATGCTTTCAGTTGTTAGCAACGCGAAGCCTAAAATTGCTCCCTATCCCTTTACTACGCTGCAGCCAAATCTTGGTGTGGTGGAGTTGGATAATGAGATTCAACTTATCCTGGCAGATATTCCAGGATTAATTGAAGGAGCTCACAGAGGGGAGGGGTTAGGTCACGATTTTTTGAGACATATCCAGCGCACACGAGTGTTAATTCATCTTCTTGATGGTCTTTCTGATGAGCCCATTCTCGATCTTGCTCAAATTAACTCTGAGCTGGCATTATTTGATCCGGCTTTGGGAGATAAACCGCAGATAGTTGTCCTGAATAAAATGGATCTTCCAGACGTAGAAAAGAAATGGCCGCAAGTTAGATCGCAGTTGTCGGAAAAAGGCTACCAGGATGTTTTTTCGATCTCTGCTATTACCCGGCAGGGAATCATGCCTGTGCTCTATCGGGCTGCACAATTATTGGAAGAGACACCAGTTTATGAATACAAAACCGGGGTAGATGATGATGAATTACCTGTGTACCGATTTGAAAAAGATCCGCAGAACTATGTTATTTTAAAAACCGAGCAAGGATGGCGGATTACTGGGGAGGCTATAGAAAGAGCTGCTGCGATGACCTATTGGGAGCATTTCCAATCCATACGCAGGTTTCATCGGATCCTGGAAGCGATGGGAGTGGATGAAGCCATGAAGGAAGCCGGTGTGATTCCCGGGGATATAGTTTTTATCGGTGATCACGAGCTGGAGTGGGAGGAATAAGCCGCAAATGAAAATCGGGTATTTTGGCGGTACTTTTGATCCGCCTCATTTGGGCCATATTATTCTAGCGGCGGAAGCAATGTACCAGCTGGAGCTGGATTCCCTTCAGTGGATATTAACCCCTTTCCCTCCTCATAAGGATAATCTGCCGATAACCCCGGTTGAAGGCAGATTGGAAATGCTAAAACTGGTAGTGGATAAACACCCTGGCTTTGAAATTTCCTTAGTGGACCTGAACAGAGATCCTCCCCATTATGCTGCTGATACTGTGGAAATTCTCCGTGCTGAGAATCCCTCCTCAAAGTTGGTTTACTTGATAGGCGAGGATTCTTTATTTGATCTGCCAGAATGGTACGATCCAAATAGATTTCTGACCAACGTTGATCAACTTGCAGTTGCTCTCCGACCTCAAATTAACTCAGATTTGACCAAACTAGAGAGATCCCTCCCGGGTTTGAGGGGAAAAATTTATTATCTGTCAGATACGATGCTGCAAATTTCCTCCAGCTTTATTCGAGAGAGAATCAGGCATAACGGACCGGTTAGACATCTTTTAGACCCGGAAGTATATCAATATTTGGATGAAAACAATCTCTATCGACAAACATAATATTTATTATAGAAACAGAAATTTAGTTTTCCTGATCGTTTTAGAATAAATGGAATAACCAATGAAATTCGATACTATTTTATCTGTGAAAGAGAGCTCAAAGTATATAAATGATCCGGACTGGGGGTTTGTAGATTGCAGATTTTATTTACAGGAGCCTGATCAGGGTTATCAAGATTATCTGGAAGGCCATATCCCGGGCGCGGTCTACGCTCACCTGGATAAGGATTTATCCGGGGTTGTCATTGCGGGAAAAACTGGGCGCCATCCACTGCCGGATATACAGGGTATTACTGAAAAACTATCGACCTGGGGGATAAACCGGCGAACCCAAGTTGTCGCCTATGATAATTTGGGAGGTGCTTTGGCGGCTAGATTATGGTGGATGCTGCGTTGGCTGGGACATGACCACATTGCTGTCCTCGATGGTGGATGGGGCGCTTGGATTGAGAGCGGAAATGGGCAGGAGACTCAGGAAATCACCCGAGCCAGAAGGCAATTCATGCCTGAGACCCATTCGGATTTGTTAGTGGATGCCCTGTTCGTGGAAAAGATCCGGATGGATCCCGAATATTTGTTGATTGATGCCCGCTCACCGGAAAGGTATTGGGCTATAGAGGAAAACATAGATCCAGTCGCAGGACATATACCGGGTGCAGTATCTGCTCCTTTCTCGGAAAATCTGGACGAGGATGGCTATTTCCTGCCGGACAATATGTTAAAGGATAGGTTTGGAAAGCTGTTGGGTGGTCATTCCCCTGAAAAAACAGTAGTATATTGCGGTTCTGGAGTCACCTCGGTTCACAATATCATTGCTATGCTTAAGGCTGGATATAATATGCCCAAATTGTATGTGGGATCCTGGAGTGAATGGATTACTGATCCTGCCCGTCCTACTGTTCCCTAAATCCCGTATTGAAAATATCTTCTGAAAGGTATACTAGATGAGTATAAATATCGCTCTGGCGCAGATGGCTTTGACCGTGGGGGAACCTGAAAAGAACTATCAAAAAGTGGATGATTGGGTAGGTAAGGCAGCTAATAAGGGAGCGGATCTTATTCTGCTGCCTGAATTATGGGCCAGCGGGTATGACTTGAAAAACTGTCAATCCTACGCAGCTCCTCTCCATGAAGGTGATTTTGCCAGGATGAGGTCTTTGGCGGAAGAGCACAAAATCACAATCGGCGGATCCCTCATAGAACAAGACAGTGACGCGTTTTACAACACGTTTGTCCTCTATGATCAAAGTGGGGCAATGATTAATTCCTATCGGAAAGTTCACTTATTTGGAATGCTGAACGAAGAACAATATTTTAGAGCAGGAGATCGTTTAGTGATGGCGGAGACGGAGTGGGGCAAGATAGGTATGGCAACCTGTTACGATCTGAGATTTCCAGAAATGTTCCGGGCTTATAGTATTAGAGGTGTTGAGCTAATCCTGGTGGTCGCTGAGTGGCCTCAGCGGAGAATTGCCCATTGGAGGCAATTACTACAGGCCCGGGCGATAGAAAATCAATGTTTTGTCGCCGCAGTGAATAAAGCGGGAGTGAGCCAAGGGGAAAAATTGGGTGGTTATAGCGCAGTGATTAACCCCATGGGTAAATATCTGGTTCAGGGTGGAGAAGAGGAAGAACTGCTTTCAGCAGAAATCAACTTGAAAGAAGTAAAAAAGATCCGGCGGTGGATGCCGGTCATGCAGGACAGTAAACCGAAAATATATCAGAAGTTCTTGAATAAAAAAAATAGTTATTGATGGTTCTGTGGGAGAAGGTGGCGGGCAGATCTTAAGAACTTCATTAACTCTGTCACTGCTTACAAAAAAAATACTTCGAATTCACAGCATCCGTTCGAAACGGTCTTCTCCGGGATTAAAACAGCAGCATCTGACCGCATTAAAGGCAGCTGCTGAGATCTCTAATGCCCAAGTTGAGGGTGATTTTCCCGGCAGTCAGGAGGTGTTATTTGTTCCGGGGGAGATCAAGCCCGGAAAGTATAATTTTAAGATACCAACAGCTGGTTCAACAACGCTGGTGATGCAGACAATTTTTATGCCGTTATCAGCTGCCTCAAGAGTATCCCATGTTTCAATAACTGGGGGGACACATGTTCCCTGGAGTCCCCCCTACCATTATTTGGAATGGCAGTGGCTCCCCTGGATGGCACGAATCGGTTATCCGGGCAAGGTTGAGCTGCACCAATGCGGATATTATCCTGCCGGTGGAGGGCGATTGAGTTGTGCTATATTACCGGCAGAATCTAGAAAGCCTCTTCAAGTGACAGCGAGAAGCAAATTAATCCAAATCCGGGGCATCTCGGCAGCTTCTAATCTTCCCAGGGATATCCCCAATCGGCAGCGGCTGCGTTTTGTCAGTAGGCT
>CAZHHT010000021.1:0-34411 GCA_964532455.1 uncultured Anaerolineales bacterium | reverse complement strand
ACCTATGAGTACCAAGAAGATCAGCCTGGAAGAAGTGCCACAAAATATTATCGAACTGCAGACTAATCGAGAGGAATGTAAAATTACCTGGTTGAGCAAATAGTGTCAGACAGTTAGGAATCTCCATAAGAATTAGCATCCAAAATGCCGTGATGTGTGATACATGAAACGTAAGAGTGCGGTGTGATGCGCAATGTTCCACGTATCACTCGTCACGATTCTTGGTACTATTGGACCAAATGCCAATGAAACTATCTATTGTTCTTTCAACACATACTGCTCAATTCGAAGCGGTGGCATTCAAAGGTGACTTCGATGCCAACGTAGCCAAGATCGCTGACTGGGGCTACGACGGTGTAGAACTGGCGATCCGTGACCCAAAACTGGTCGATGTAGACGAGTTAGACCGGGTGATCTCGGCCTACGAGCTTAAAGTACCCGCCATCGGTACCGGCCAGGCCTGGGGGGAAGAGGGATTATCCTTCACCTCAGATGATCCTGCTGTCCGAAAAGCGGCCATCCAGCGTATTAGCAGTCATATCCCATTAGCAAAACACTTCGATGCGGTTATCATCCTGGGTTTGATTCGGGGGATCACACCTAAGGGGCAAACCCACGAACAATCTATGGGTTACCTGGTCGAGGCCTTGCAAGAATGTGCTGCCCAAGCCGCCCTATATAACGTGAAATATGCTCTGGAACCTCTCAACCGCTACGAAACCGACCTCATCCACACCGTTAACGAGGGATTGGATTTGATCGAACGGGTCGATGCCGCTAATTTTGGTTTGCTATTGGATACCTTTCATATGAATATCGAAGAGCCGGTGATTGAAGAAAGCATTAGGACCTGCGGTGAGCGAATCTTCCACTTTCATGTAGCAGATTCCAATCGTTGGTATCCTGGTGCGGGTCACTTGGATTTTAAGTCAATCATCTCAGCGCTTTTTGATACGGGTTATCAGGGGTATATTTCGGGAGAATTCATGCCCAAACCCTCCTCCGATAAAGCAGCCGCGATGAGTATTGAGTACCTGCGACAGATATAGTTGTCAGTTATTAATTAAGTTATTTATCATCCTGACTGAGATACCATGCAAATCTATCCACAATCTAAAATTAAACGTGATGGGACAGAATATTACTTGGCCCGTGATTCAGCCACACTCCAGAAGTTTCTCTGCATCGAGGGTGATCATTCAGGTTTTCAAGGGGAGTTTTCATCTGAAATTTATAAATGCCCCCTCATTGCTGAAAACGCAGTCACCCTGCGAGGCCGTATCCCGTGGCTCAATCCTCAACCCTTAGGTTTAGCAACCTCTTTTGGTTTTGGTGATCGGTTAGGGGTTGCAACCCCCGGTCATATCGCAGCCCTAGAAGGGACAGGAATTTCACCGATCTTCGCCCAACAATCTGTCCGTGAGAACGCCCGCACTGGACGTAATCCCCAAAATGTACTAGATGATGCTATGTGGGGTATCTTTGAAATGGGCTGGCTTGAGCCCTGGGGGGCAGACGCTGACCATGTCAAAGAAATTGCAGATTTTTCTCCCTTCATAGAGGCTGGTTACAGCTTCTATACCATCGACCCCAATGAATATGTGGACAATGATGCCCATGAAGATTCGGTAGAAACCCTCAAAGAGAAGGTCGCTCAGTTACCGTGGAATTCTCTCGGGATTTCTCTGGAAAGTCTATTTCAACTTTATGGGGAGAATCCCATTCAAATTGATGGAATCACCCTGGAATTTCAAGAAAAAATAATTCTGCGAGCTGCGGTAAAGTATGGCAGGGCAATCGCCCATATCAAAGTGCTGTCTGATTATTTGGTTCAACATGTTGATAAATTCGATCTGGAAGCCTCCGTCGATGAAACGGATACTCCGACCACCATCCAAGAACATTATTTCTTCGCCAACGAACTAAGGCGGCTGGGTGTGCCCTTTGTTTCGCTAGCGCCGCGCTTCATTGGCCGTTTTGAGAAGGGAGTGGACTATATAGGTGATCGTGCTGTATTTGACAGAGAATTGGAGCGTCATGTAGCAGTAATGAACACCATTGGTGGGTACAAACTCAGCATTCACACTGGCTCCGATAAATTCAGCATCTATCCAAGCATTGCCGAGCAGGCAAGCAATCTTGTGCATGTTAAAACCGCGGGAACAAGTTATCTAGAATGCTTGCGTGTAATTGCTGTTGTGGATCACACCTTCTTCCGGGAAATATTGAACTTCGCCCGTTCCCGTTATGAAACCGACCGGGCTTCCTACCATGTATCCGGAGAATTGGAAAAAGTTCCTCCAGCCGAGGACCTGGATGACGGCCAGCTTCTTGATCTTTTTGACCAGTTCGACGCCCGGCAGGTGCTACACGTTACTTTTGGCTCAGTGCTAGATGACTATAAGCCGCGGCTGATGGATACACTCACTGCCAATCTAGATTTATATAAACAATTCCTTCAAAAACATTTCAAACATCATTTGGAAGCATTTGTTGAGAATAGGACGGCTAATATTTAGGAGTTACAATGAATCAAAATTATCTATCCAAGTTATTCCAATTGCAGGATAAGGTTGCCGTTGTAACCGGTGGCGGTGGTGTTTTATGTTCAACGATGAGCAAAGCTTTGGCGCGGGCTGGGGTCAAAGTTGTTGTACTCGATATTTTGCTGAAATCAGCTCAAAACGTGGTTGATGAACTTCTGTCCCTTGGTAGTGAGGCTTTTGCAGTTCAGTGTGATGTGTTGGATAAAGCCAGCATCGAGAAAGTCGCTGATACCATTATAGACAAATATGGTCGTGTCGATATCCTGATCAACGGCGCGGGAGGCAACAAAAAAGAAGCCACCACCAACCCGGATTTGAGTTTTTTCAATTTACCAGCAACTGACATTCAATGGGTCTTCAATTTAAACTTCCAGGGGACTCTGCTGCCTTGTCAGGTGTTTGGTCAAATCATGGTCGAACAGAGAGAGGGTGTAATCCTTAATATTTCATCGATGACTGCTTTCCAACCCCTGACGTGTATCCCCGCTTACTCGGGAGCAAAAGCAGCCGTAAGCAACTTCACACAATGGTTGGCTGTTCACATGGCGCAAGAGTACTCACCAGATATCAGAGTAAACGCTTTGGCTCCCGGATTCTTTCTGACGGAGCAGAATCGTTTCCTGCTGACCAATGCAGAAAGTGGCAAATTGACCCCGCGCGGGAAAACCATCATTGACCACACCCCACAAAGACGTTTTGGAGACCCTGAAGATTTGTTGGGTACGATGTTTTGGCTGCTCTCCCCGGCCTCAAAATTTGTTACCGGAGTTGTTGTACCGGTAGATGGTGGATTTTCAGCGTTCAGTGGAGTGTAAAAAGATGACCTTGCTGCAAATGAAATCTCCACCAGACGCTTTTCTTTCTAATGAAAGCATGAAACAATTTCTAAGTAAGGGTCTGGAAAAAAAATTTCATAACCAGCGCGTTCTGGTACTGATACCTGATCACACACGTTCATTACCGCTTACGTTGTTATTTCGGACGCTTGTTGAAGTGTTGCATAATACCCGTCAGCTTGACTTCATGGTAGCGCTGGGAACTCACCCCCCTTTGAGTGAAGGACAACTCTGTAACTTGGTAGGAATCAGTTCCGAGGAACGAGAGTCCACCTTTGGGCAGGTTGGTTTGCTCAACCACGCCTGGGACACGCCCTCCGCTCTAACCAACATCGGCACAATGGAGCAAGATGAGATCAAGAAAATTGCCGGCGCGCATTGGCACGAATCTCTACCCGTTAGAGTCGAAATTCGCCTGAACAAAGCCGCCCTCGAATATGACCAAATTATAATATTGGGACCGACTTTTCCTCATGAAGTAGCTGGTTTTTCAGGCGGAGCTAAGTATCTGTTTCCTGGTATCTCTGGCGCGGAAATGATCAATGCCACCCACTGGTTAGGAGCGCTGGCAGGAGTGGTTGGTACAATCGGTATTAAGGACACACCTGTACGTGCTATGATACACGCTGCGGCACAAAGGCTTAAAACACCTATAACACTGATTGCGCTGACTGTAGAGGGTAATAATTTGTCAGGTCTATTCATCGGCGATATGTTTACAGCCTGGAGCGCGTCGGCTGATTTTTCTGCTCAGCGACATATCCAGTGGTACAACAAACCTTTCCAACAAGCCCTCTCCTGCGCCCCACCAATGTATGGTGAACTTTGGACGGCGGCCAAAGCAATGTATAAACTCGAACCTGCTTTAGCTATAGGCGGCGAGCTAATCATATACGCTCCACACCTGGATACGGTCAGTCATGTGTTTGGTAAATATATTTATGAGGTCGGCTATCATATATTGCCATATTTTTTACAGGACTGGGAGCGTTTTAAACATATTCCATTAGGTGTCCTGGCACATAGCACTCATTTGCGTGGTTCAGGTGTGATGAAAGAAGGTATCGAAACCCCCAATATTAGGGTTTCACTGGCTAGTAAAATCTCACCTGAAGACTGTACCCGTCTTAAGTTAGGGTACCTAGATCCTACCAGTATCCGTATTACTGAATGGCAAAATCGAGAGGATGAGAGCATTCTCTTTGTTCCTAATGCTGGAGAAGTGCTGTATCGTTTAAAATGATGAACTTCCAAATTGGTTTGTAGACCAACGCTGCGGACTATCCTACTTCAAATTTCAGAATGTGTCCGGCTCCATCTCTGCTACTACGACCCGTACCACGTCAATCTGGATGATTGGTAGACCATCAGAAAGAAAGCATAATTTTATTCCTCGAAGTCATTGAATTATTTTGAAGGGATCTTTTGTATGAGTTCAAATATTGAAGGTTTATGTAGGAGAAACCAAAATGAGAAAATGTGATATAGGTCTGATTGGGCTGGCAGTTATGGGACAAAACCTGGTCTTGAATATGAATGATCATGGGTATAAAGTAGCAGTGTACAACCGCATAGATTCTAAGGTAGATGACTTCATGTCTTGATTTTCATGAACGGTTTTTTCTATTAATCTTATGACGGACGATATTTCTATGCTAGTTGATTAATAACCAGGAAAGTTTTCATGGTTATTAAATTATATTCCTAATCTCCAAATAATTTCAGAAATTCTGGTAAATATTCTCTGAAACCATCTTCATAAGACCCGTTATCCGGGTGGTAAACGCTCTCCAGAGAAACAACACCCTGATAGTTGTCTCTCTTCAAGGCGGAAGCGATATCATTCACCCGGAAGATACCCGGGAGCTGGTAGCGTTTCATAAACTCATGGATGGCCGATTCGAGCATCCAGAGATGACCGTGTTTACGAACAACTGTTTACGGAAACCATCATTCCATAAACCAAGCATCCCGTCGATCAAGGTTTCCCGTACGATATGCTCTCGAACAATCACTATGCCGGGCATACCCACGTGGTGGTAAGGATGACCCCCATAATTTAATGGCGGTAAAGCCAGATTTACTGGGGCTCCGCGCTTGGTAGTGAATCGTCGGATACCTTCACAAATTGCGCTGACATAAAGAGTATCTGCTGCGCTGGGCAGGTGGGCACCATGAAGTTCGGTGCAGCCGATCGGAATGAAAACCTTATCGTTTTTCTTGCGGTTTTCCTCTACTTTCCAACGGGTTGTGGTCTGGATATAAGAACCAGGTTTTCCCTATTCCACTGGAGAAGAAATACCATAATCGTCCAGAATGGCATCGATTTCTTCGTCGCTGGATTCCCAGACTTCTTTCTTTAATCACCCTACAGCATTGTCTTAAAAGAATAAATCTAGCTGATTGCTAGGTAAATATCCCTTTGGTACATTTTGGTTTGTCATTTACTCTCCTAACTGCTATTGTTTGATGTGTTTAGTAATTTTTTTTCTGTTTATTGTTATTCCAGAGGTGATTTCCCCACTATTTGATTTCACTGATTTTGACGGGTCTGTTCTCACGGAGTGATTTCCAGGCTGCATAACCAAGGACTACTGCGGCCCGGCCATCCCGTCCATTTGTTGGGGTTGGTTGGTCGTCTCGAACACACTCTATAAATTGACGAAGTTCTTCCACATAACAGGGAGCATAACGCTGTATGAAAAAATAGGGGGGATTAGCGACATGGAATCCTTCAGTGTTTCCTTTTAAAACCGTATTCTCGGCTTCGTTTTCAGCCATCGCCGTTCCATTGGAACAAAATACTTCCAGACGCTGGTCATAGCCATAAACTGCTTTCCGGCTGTTATCGATAGAGCCAAATGCACCATTTTTGAATTTGAGAGTGACAATATTTGTGTCTATATCACCAAAATCCTTCAACTCAGGTTCAATTAATACGCCGCCGACCGCATATACCTCCTCTACTTCTCCAACCAGGAAACGCGCCATATCAAAATCATGGATGGTCATATCCAGGAACATACCTCCTGATACCCGGAGGAAGCGCATTTCGGGAAAATCTGGATCGCGATTGGTGATCTTAAGAATGCATGGGCGGCCGATTTCACCTGAGGCGACAATTTCACAAACCTGCTTAAAACTTTTGTCAAAACGGCGGTTAAACCCCACTTGCAGCTTAACCCCTGCTTTTTCGACTGCCAACAAGGCTTCATCAATTTTTTCTAATTCCAGCGCCAATGGCTTTTCACAGAAGATATGTTTTCCGGCTTCTGCAGCCTCCTTGATGATCATGGCATGGGTGTCCGTGCTGGTGACGATCAAAACAGCTTCGATGGTTTTGTCATCCAGTATCTCGTGATAATCCTGGACAACACGCTCGATACCAATTTCATCGGCAACCGCTTGGGCCACGTCCAGCCTGATATCACAGATTACTTTTAAGGAAGCCTCAGGTATTAATTGGGCTAAATTACGAACATGGACGCTGCCCATTCGCCCGGTACCAATCACCGCTGTATTTATTTTTCTTGTCATAACCCCTTCCCAAATCTATATTATTTATGGGTATAAGCGTATTAGATCTTTAATGTGATCCTCATTGCGCTTTTGGTATTGTATGTTAAAGTGTCAAGATCCAATCCCAACTCGTCGAATGCTTTTATCCCGTCAGCCAAAGGCATTGTTTTTGTGAAGAACGGGTTCATCTTCAAGGAATTTTCCCTGAAGACCCGAATCGAAGGCACCATAGTGTTTTGTCCAAGATATAGACCGAGGATTTTTGTTGCCCAACGGGTAACCTCATTTGGAACGACCTTGGCTGTATAGCTTGAATCCATTCTAAACGGAAGGACTTTTCCACCAGGAGTCACACAATTTAATGCCTGCTCAATAGCGTTTCCGGTGGCTTCGACAACGATGTCAGCTTTGCGTCCGTAAGTAAACTCGGTAATTTTCTCAACAACATCCACTTCATTAGGATTCCAAACTGTAAGTCCGCATTCCTCTGCGATACTGATGGGGAATGGATCAATCTCTGTCACAGCCACCTTTGCGGCAATGTTTTTGGCGAATTGGGCAAATAGGTAACCAATCGGTCCGAATCCAAGGATCATCACATAATCGTATGGCAGCATCTGCAGAGTGTTCATGCCGTTGACAACCGTTGCCAGGGTTTCCACCTGTGAACCGAGTTGATCGTCAAGTTCACCAGGTAAGACGTAACACTGTTTTTCGGGAACCAGGCGATATTCAGCAAAACCTCCATCCCGCATCACACCCAGGGCCATCATGTCATTATAACAAAATAGAGCGGTGGGCCGGCTGGGAAGTTTTAGAAAATGATCCAGTGCAGAATATCCATCTTCTGGATCACCACCAGGAACCTCAAGAATATTATCTTCAGGGATAGTCAATCCGGATAATTCCATCTCTTCGCGAAAACCTGTTAACCGGTCAATTGTTGTACGCCCAGAGAGCGAGTTGCCCAGGTAGGCTATTCTTTGATGACCCAGATCGATCAGGTGGCGGGTGACCTGCCGGCTGCCATCAATATCATCATGGTATACGGAATAACGGTATTCTTCGGACGCTTGACTATTGATGATGACAATTGGAATTCCGTAATCATACATTTTGCGCTGTTGATGATCACTGAATGATCCTGAATCAATGATCACGCCGTCCACTCGCCGCTCCTGCATGCTCCGGACAATTCCTTTTTCGCGCTCTGAATCCCGCTGGGACGAAGCCATGACCAGCTTGTACCTGCGTTCTTAGGATACTTCTTCAATGCCTTGCAGGCTCTCACTATAGAAGGGATCATCGAGCTTACTGACAATCACGCCCAATGCCTGGGATCGATTGGTCTTCAGGCTGCGGGCAGCCGCGCTTGGGTAATAGCCCAGCTCTAGGGCGATCTGGCGGATTCGCTGGGATGTCCCATCTGAGATCAGGGGACTGCTATGTAAGGCCCGGGAAATAGTAGAATGAGAAACCCCGGCTTGCCTGGCAATATCCTTGATTGTGACCGACAGAGTATAATCTCCTTTTGCACACGTGTCCATAACCTCCAATTAGTATACCTAATTTAGAAGATAAAGCCAATACTTTTTGAAAGAATACTTGCAAGAAAATTAAAATTGTTGTATGATGCGTAAAACGAAAGAAATCTTTCATAACGTAAATATTTGAAAGGCGTCAAGTTTCATTCATGGAAAAGGAAAGTCTTCAAATGAACAATGAGATAAAAGCAATATTCCTGGATGTCGGCAATACCATTCGCCTGGTAGTTGAAGATGAAGCTTTTCAGGCCAGTTCAAGGCAACAACTTGTAGATCTAACCGGTTCGAAAATGAATCCTGATGAATATGAGGAAATGCTTGAAGAAAGATATAAAGTCCTTCGGAAAAGGGCCAAAGAAGATATGATAGAAGCCTCAGAGGTAGAGATGTGGACCCAATCGATGCTGCCAGATCTCCCTTATGAAATGGTTGCTCCCTTGGCAGGAAAATTGACTCGCCTGTGGCGTGATTGTGATGGACGCCGGGTAGCACGACCCGATGTTTCAGCTACTGTGATTGAACTTCACAAACGCGGTTATGAATTGGGAATCATCGCTAATACCATTACTGAGTCGGAAATTCCAGATTGGTTGGAGGAAGATGGACTCACGGAATATTTTAAGGTAGTCATCCTATCTTCAAAGGTTGGCATCCGTAAACCCGACCCTGAAATCTATCTGGAAGCCGCCCGCAGGATTGGTGTGGAACCAGCCCATTGTGTTTATGTTGGAGATAATCCCATCCGGGATGTTGAAGGTGCTAAACTGGCGGGTTTTGGAATGATGATCATTATCCATGAGCCGGCTACATTAAAGAAATATCCTGAACCAGGGAAGTATAAACCTGACTTTACCATCATGAATTTGAGTGAACTTCTTGATATATTTCCGGGCCGTTAACTTTTAAAGTAAAGACTCAAAAATATTACATATCTTGTCGGGGAAATTAAGAAGGAAATTTTATGAGCAGTGTTCCAAATACACGGGGTGGTTCTGTATTGGCTGAAACAGTCCGGGAGATGTACCAGGCTGGACAAACTGATTATTATCTTGAACCGGTTGTCCTGATTGATGAACAAGGACAACCTATAGGCCGGATTAAAGATGGTGATTCGGTTATTTTTTGCTGCCGGCGAGGAGAACGCGAGATCCAGTTAACAGAAGCCTTCACTAGCCCAGGTTTCGGTTTTTTCCCGCGTCCCGATTTTAAAGAGCTGACTTTTGTTACTTTGACTCTCTACCACGAAAAATTCAAAGATCTACCGATTGCTTTTGCCCCGAATAAGGTCACAAGTGTCCTGGGGGAAATTGTCAGCCGTGCTGGATTGAAACAGTTGCGAGCAGCCGAATCAGAAAAATTCGCGCACGTCACCATTTTCCTCAATGGTGGGGAAAACCAACCTTTTGATAGCGAAGATGATATTTGTATTCCATCCCCAAAAGGGATCCCTTTTGATCAAGTTCCCGAACTGAGCCTGGCTGGGGTCAGTGATGCGGTCAAACAAGGTATAAAAACGCACTATGATTTAATTGTGACCAATTTTGCTAATGGTGATGTTATTGGTCATACAGAAAATCGGGAAGCCAAGATTGAGTGCGCCAGAATTGTTGACCAGCATTTGGGAAGGGTGGTCGAAACCGCCATGGATGAGGGCTATGTAGTGATAGTGACTGCTGATCATGGAAATCTGGAAGTGATGAGTAATCCAGACGGCAGCCATCACGTCTCACACACGACAAATTTGGTGCCTTTCCTATTAATAAATCCATTCGCTTCTTCGCCTGTATCACTCAAGGACGGAAAACTGGCTGATATTGCGCCGACAATATTATCTGTAATGGGTATCGAACAACCGTCCCTTATGGAGGGAGAGCCGCTTGTTTTTGATCATGTCTGGAGTGAACCGCGGCGTGTCCTGCTGATAATCCTTGACGGTTGGGGTCTTGGACCCGATGATGATACAAACCCTATCTATCTGGCTGAAACACCAGTCTTTGATGAATTGATGCAACGTTACCCGGGATCCAAGCTTGAAGCATCAGGTGAGGCGGTTGGTCTGAAAGCAGGAAAAGCAGGGAATTCCGAAGCCGGGCATATGAATATTGGAGCCGGGCGAGTCATACTGCAAGATGATGTCCGTCTTGACCAAGCAATGAAAGACGGTTCGTTTTATACAAATGAAGTTTTTATGAAAGTGATCCAGGATGTGAAAAAGCGTGACACAAACCTGCATCTGATTGCCTTATTGACTGAAAAAAGTTCCCACGGTTCAGTAGATTACCCATTGGCATTATTAAGAATGGCGAAGGAACACGGCTTGAAACAAGTTAATCTGCATGTGATATTTGACGGCCGCAGTACTGAGCCGGGAAGTGCCCCGGATTTATTAAAGAAATTTGATTCACAGATAGAAGAAATCGGTATCGGCCAGATTGTCGGCGGAGTAGGTCGAGGTATTGCCCTTGACCGGGATGGCAACTAT
Source organism: uncultured Anaerolineales bacterium (assembly GCA_964532455.1). Classification (GTDB taxonomy): domain Bacteria; phylum Chloroflexota; class Anaerolineae; order Anaerolineales; family UBA11858; genus B10-G9. The sequence goes on along the minus strand of CAZHHT010000021.1, from coordinate 23,484 downwards.
CACAAAACCAAGCAGGCCTTCGATGCATTTGTATATGGATTAGGGAAAAAATCTGTTCTCAAGTGAGGAGGGTCTTAAATGGATTTTGAATTACTGAAAAAACTGATCGTCCCAGCTCAGACAAAAATTGTCCTGCTGATCATGGATGGACTGGGAGGACTGCCGCTGGATCCAGGGGGAAAGACAGAGCTTGAGACTGCTCACACTCCCAATTTAGACGCATTGGCCGCCCAATCTGATCTGGGCTTGAGCCAGCCCGCTGGTCCAGGGATCACGGTAGGCAGTGGACCTGGACATCAGGCAATTTTTGGCTACGATCCAATTGAATATGAGATCGGGCGGGGCGCCCTGGAAGTTCTTGGTGTGAATTTTAATTTGGAGCCGAATGATGTAGCCGCTCGGGGAAATTTTTGTACAGTAGATACTGATGGCATTATTACTGACCGCCGGGCGGGGCGTCTTTCCACAGATATCAGCCGGGAAATGGCAGCAATCCTGCGCACTATTGAAGTTGATGGAGTTGAGTTTTTTATTGAACCCATCAAAGAACACAGGTTCGCATTTGTTATGCGAGGTGAGGGCTTGGGCGCTGCTCTGAGTGTATCTGACCCCCTTAAAGTTGGTTTAAAAGATCTTCAGGTCCAAGCTTTGAATCCGGAATCTGAAAAGGCCGCCCAAGGTATAAATGAATTTATTGGCCAGACGAGGATCCTGTTGGCGGAAAAAAGTCCTGCGAATATGATTTTATTGCGTGGTTTCGCTCAATTGCCCAGTTTGCCTCAATATCCAGAATACTTTGGCCTTAACCCGGCCGCTATTGCCATCAACGGCATGTATCGGGGGGTTTCACGATTGGTCGGTATGACGGTGTTGGATGTGCCTGAGAACACCATTAAGTCAGAATTTGATACCTTCGAAAAATATTGGGATGAGTATGATTATTTCTTTATTCATATAAAGGATACTGATACCTATGGTGCAGATGGTGATTTTGATGGAAAAGTTAAAGTTATAGAAGAAGTGGATAAACTCATGCCGCAGCTGCTGGCATTAAACCCGGATGTTGTTATTATCAGCGGTGACCATTCAACTCCAGCAGCGATGAAATCTCATTCCTGGCATCCTGTGCCGACACTTTTGTATTCGAAGTATGTTCGCCCGGATGGCATTGCTGAATTTGGGGAACGGGCTTGTGCTCGCGGCAACCTGGGTACTGTCCAGGCCAAGGACTTGATTTTACTAGCACTAGCAAACGCTGGTCGTATAAAAAAATATGGAGCTTAGGAGTACTGGATGACTGAAAAATTAAATGATCCGCTTGCCTTTTCAGCGACCCTTTTTGAGATTATGCCTCGTCTAAATCCCGGAATTTCAGAGATGGCGCTTTATGAGTTCCGCTATTGTTTAAACAATATCACCCCGGAAGCAGGGTGGGATTCAGTAAAATTAGAACCCCGGGCGGAGGTTGTACGGATGGTTAATCAACGTGATTATTATGATGGCATCCAGATTAAACCCCGGGTAAAGGATCAAATTGTGCTGGATGAAAAAATAGTCCAGCTGGCAAATATGCTCTTTGTTGGATTGGTATCTGGTGAATACCCCGAGGATTGGGTTAAGCAGCATTTCTATTTTGATATCCGCAGTTTTTTCTTCTTGCACCGCACTCTATACTTTACAGATAAGATACTGGACCATTTTGAAGGTAATTCTTATCGACAGTTTGATCAGAAACAAAAGCAATTTGAACGCTGTCAGGATATTGGCTATAAGGCATTTTCTGAAGCCAATGCCGAGGTGGATGAACTTTTTATCAATAGTGTGAAAAAAATCATTCCCTCCTGTGAGCCCCCGGTCCTGTTGGCTATTGCCGGGCCTACTGCTGCTGGAAAAACGGAAATCGTTGAGCGCTTGCGCCAGGCTTTCGAATTGGATGGGCGCAAAACCACTTCCATCGAACTGGATAATTTCCTGACTGATCGGGATGAACGCGAGGCTAAAGGAATTCATTCCCAGGGTAAAAAAGCGTACCACTTTAATTTATTAAAGAAAAGCCTGGAAGATATTACAAGCGGTTTTAAGATTAATATCCCACGCTATGACTTTATCTACGGCACCTCAAGTCACAAACTTGATGAAAGCCTGAAGCTAGATGGCATTCCAATTGAAATTGAACCTGCCGATATCCTCTTCATTGAAGGGAACTTCCCTTTTCTGATCCAGGAAATTGTTCACCTGGTCGGCATTAAGGTGGTTTATCTAACAGATGATCATGTGCGCATGAAACGCAAATGGAAACGGGATATTGACTATAGAAAAAAATATGAACCGACTTACTTCCGCAACCGCTATTTCCAATCCCAATTTATCATGGCAGAAATCGCTTACCGTCCGCAGATGGAAGTTTGCGATATGGTTGTGGATACAACCGGGGCTGCTCTTTGGGTCACACCTGAAATTGCTGAAATATTGGATCAAAACTGATACTAGAGAAAGCATTTATTAAAGCCAGTGAACTGTGACCAGCGATAGAAATACTAAAAGGATTTTTTATGAATCCATCCGGGGATTGGAGCTGATAATTCAAGCATGAAAGTTCCTCCAGCTTTCAAATCTAGGCGATTCCTGTTGTATTGGGTGGGTCATCTGGTTTCACGGGCAGGTTCACAGATGCAGTTGTGGTCCTTGTACTGGCACTTGCGCACTATATCAGATCAACCCATGGTTATCAGTGCGATTGGCCTGGTTCGAATTCTGCCAATCTTGCTCCTGTCTCTGGTTGCCGGCGTGGCTGCAGACCGATTTAACCGGCGAAAATTGACCATTTTAACCCAGGTTGCTCTTGGTTGTGTCGCCCTGCTGCTTGGATTGGGCACCTGGAAGGAATTCGCCTCGTTGGGGATGTTATTCGGTTTGGTAGCTATTCAATCAGTGGTATCGGCGTTCGATGTGCCTGCCCGGCAAGCGCTTATACCATCGCTAGTGCCGCGCGAGAACCTGGCAAATGCGTACAGCTTGAACTCGATTGCATCCAAAGTGGGCGGTATTTTGGGGCCGGCGATCTCTGGAATTATTATCGCATATTTGGGCCTGCAGTGGTCCTATTGGATTAACGCTATTTCATATCTGGCTGTTGTCCTGGCTCTGTATTTGATAGGGGAGGTTCAATACGAAGTCGAGAAGCGATCACTAGATCTGCAAGGAACAGTCGGCGTGATCCGCGAGGGGATAAAATTCATTAAGAATTCACCTATCATTTTGTCGGTAATGTTCCTGGATTTCTTTGGCAGATTCTTTTCTTCGGCAAAAACACTCCTGCCCTTTGTGGCAATCGATATTCTGCATGTTGGTCCGATCCAATATGGCTGGCTTTCCGCATCCCAATCCGTTGGAACATTATTGATCGGGTTATATCTTTCTCAAAAAGGGAACCTACGAAATCAAGGGATGTTATTATCAATCTCCGTGATCATGTACGGGTTGGCTACGATCCTATTTGGTTTTTCTGCTTCATTTTGGTTAAGTGTATTGGCGCTTATTCTGATTGGAGCCTTTGATGGTTTGAGTTCGATCATCCGCAATACAGTTAGACAACTCCAGACGCCGGATGAAATGAGGGGCCGGATGATGAGCATCAGTCAGATATTTTTCAAGGGCGGACCACAATTGGGAGAAATGGAGTCAGGTCTGGTTGCCCAGCTCCTTGGGGTTCCGTTTTCAATTATCTCGGGGGGAGTAGGGTGTGTCCTGGCAGCGAGCGCAGTGATTAAAAGATATCCTCAACTCTGGGCTTTTAAGGGAGATGAAACCTTGATTGATAATACAGAGTAAAAAAACAACACTACTTATGAAATAATTATTGCATTATTTTAGAAAATGTTGTATTATGGACAAATGAAAGTAAAATTTCAAAATATTTTCTTTTGCAAGTTGTTGTTGTGAATAATGGAGAAAGATGATTATAAAAAATAAAACAACCAATGATACCGACTTTGCCCAGATATTAAGTGAGCACTACAGCGATTTAACCAAAAGTGAAAAACAAATCGCCAATTATTTACGCAAGAACCAGGACGAATCTGCTTTCCTGTCAGCTGCTGAACTGGCAAATCTCCTGGATTTGAGCGAGGCAACGATTGTGCGTTTCGCACGAACAGTAGGGTTTGATAGTTATCCTGCTATGCGGGCGGCTTTGCAGGAAAATTTCCGCAGCCGGGTGACGCATTCTACCCGGTTGCGTAGCCGCCTAGATGATCTGCGGGAGGCTGGAGATCTCTTAGAAAGAGTAACCATCTCTGAAATTGATTATTTGACCCAGGCTTTGCAAACAGTTGATCGGGAAGAATTGAATCAAGCTGTGGAATATATGCTTGAGCGTGATCATATTTTTGTATTTGGAACTGGCCCTTCTGTGTCATTGGTCAATTTACTTAATCTCCGCCTCACCAGGTTCGGAAAACATGTTATTCCTCTTACAACGGCAGGGAGGGAAACATTGGAACCACTGCCATTAATGACAGAAAATGATTTATTATTTGCGATCGGATTTTTTGATGTCAATCCCACTTTGCAGGTTGTGTTGGACCATGCCAATGAAAGGAAATGCCCGGTCATTCTTTTAACAGATACTTTAGGGTCGATTATTGGTGATAAAGCAGAGGTTATCCTGGCTGCTAAACGGGGACCGGTTTATAGTTTCCATTCTCTTGTTGTTCCCATGACGATAATCAATACGCTGCTCTTGGAGATCGCCAATGAGGACCGGGAAGGTGTAATGGCATATTTGGATCGGCTGGATCAGCTGCGTGACTATCTAAAACGGGTGGACAGTTAAACGTTGGGCAATGGAATATACACAGGAGATTTAAATTTTTTATGGCAACACAAACGATCTCACATCGAATGCTTGCTAAATCCAGAAGATTTATTCACTGGCTAAAGAAACCTCAAGTGCTTATGGGATTGATCATGTTGTTTATGATGTACTACATGATCATTATCCCTTTGTATCGCATGGGAGAGACCTCGCTGACCTGGCAGGCTAAAGATCTCATTCTCAACCCGGATGTTGAGGTAGGCAAGTTCACACTTTTTCACTATACACGGATGTTGACAGGAGTTTTGGGTCAAATTTATATGTTTAACCCGCTGAGGCATTCCTTCACCATAGCAATTGGGGCCACCCTGATTTCGCTGTTTATTGGCGGATCGTTGGCCTGGTTGGTGATTCGCACGGATATGCCCGGTAGAAAGCTTGTCAACCAACTGGCGTTGATCCCCTACATCATGCCCTCATGGACCTTGGCTCAGGCCTGGGTCGTGTTATTTAAAAGTAGGGCGGTTTCTGGCGGAACGCCGGGACTTTTTGAGTCCCTGGTGGGAGTAACCCCCCCAGAATGGCTGTCGTATGGGCCAGTTCCAATTATGATCTGCAGCGCGCTGCATTATTACACTTTCTTTTTCCTGTTCGTGTCGGCCGCGTTGATGTCGATCGATTCTAATCTCGAAGAAGCGGGAGAATTGATGGGCGCCAGCCGCTGGCGGATTCTGCGCAAGATCACCTTCCCGCTCGTCGTGCCAGCGATCCTCTCGGGTTTCATCATGACATTTTCCAAGGTGCTGGGTACTTTCGGAGGACCTAATATTTTGGGAACACCGGTTAGGTACTATGTGGTTTCTACCATGATGCGAGGTAGTATGTCGGTTGGTGACAAATCGGACGGTTTTGTCCTGGCGATCGTGTTGATCATGTTTTCAGTGATTACGATTTCACTCAACCAGAGATTGGTCGGGACCCGCAGGAGTTACGAGACCATCGGCGGACGAGGTTTCGTTGCGAATGTGAGCAAGCTGGGGAGAATGAAATATTTCTTTAGAGCCGTTGTGCTCGTTTTCCAGATCCTGGTCATCGTCCTTCCGCTGGGCCTTCTTGCCATATCCTCAGTGATGCTGGTGGATGGGCAATACAGTGTTAGTAATCTCAGCTTACAACACTGGATTGGACCGCGTGGAACAGGTTATAACTCTGGAGAGCCAGGGGTCCTGCTCAACCCGCATGTCAGGCAAGCCGCCTGGAACTCCATCAGGCTTGCATTATGGACGGCTTTATTCACCGCCCTGATTGGTATTATTCTTGGCTATTCTATTGTTAAAGGGAGGGGTACCCGGCTGTCTAAGTATTTGGAGCAATTGGCCTACATTCCATACGTGATCCCGGGGATTGCCTTTGGCGCAGTATACATTGCAATGTTCCTCAAACCGGTGGGTCCGATCCCGCCTTTGTACGGAACCTTCGCTCTGTTGGTGATCGTATCGGTGGCCAAACATATCCCCTATTCCTCCCGTTCGGGGGTTTCGTCCATGATGCAGGTCGGCCGGGAACTGGAGGAGGCGGGGGAGGTAGCCGGCGCCAGTGTCTGGCGTCGTTTTATACGCCTTATCTTTCCCCTCACCAGCCCCGGCTTTGTGGCTGGATTCCTGCTGACGTTCATCACCACTATGCGCGAACTATCATTGATCATCATGCTGGTCACTCCGAAAACCCAGGTGCTGGCTAGCAAGACCATGTTCTATATCGAAGATGGAAACGATCAGATGGCGAACGTAGTCATTCTGATCCTGCTCGCGATTACCTATGTTGGAAACTTTATTATCACGCGGTTCAGGGGTGGGAGCCTTCAAAAAGGTCTAGGATTGTAATCGAGGAAATCATGGAAACATTAATCACAATAAAAAATCTTACAAAACGTTTCGGCAATGTTGTAGCTGTTGATAATGTCAGTCTGACCGTCGAGCCAGGGGCATTCCTAACCCTGCTGGGTCCTTCCGGGTGCGGCAAGACCACCCTGCTGCGTTGTGTTGCAGGGCTTGAGGACCCGGACGGTGGTGAGATCTATATTGGCGACAAATTAGTTTTTTCTTACGACAAGGGCATATCATTGGATCCTGGAAATCGTGATCTGGGTCTGGTCTTTCAGAGTTATGCCTTATGGCCCCATATGAAAGTGGATAAAAATATCACATTCGCCCTCGAAATCCAAAAAATGGAAAAAGAAGAAATGCAGGAACGGGTTAGAGAATCCCTGGCCGAAGTGCAGATGGCAGGCTACGAAGATCGCTATCCCCGGGAAATGAGCGGCGGTCAGCAGCAGCGCATTGCCCTGGCACGCATGTTAGCTTACCGCCCCAATTTATTCCTGATGGATGAACCGCTCTCCAACCTGGATGCCCGTTTACGGATGGATATGCGGGCTGAGATCAAACGCTTACACCATGTTGCCGGAGCAACCACGATTTATGTAACCCATGATCAGATAGAAGCATTGACCATGTCAACCGAAATTGCAGTACTAAAGGAGGGCGTCCTCCAACAGGTGGACACCCCCGACAATGTTTACCATTACCCGGCCAATCTTTTTATCGCTGACTTCATTGGCAACCCAAAAGTGAATCTGATGGATGCCGTGGTGGATGGAAAAAGATCAGTGAATCTTGGAAAGTTCAATCTTGAAGTTGAAACGCATAACACAGATGGTGAAGTTGTGGTTGCTGTACGACCAGAAGATATCTCCATCTCGACCGAACCTGTCCCGGGTGCGATAGAGTTCAACGCTTATTCTGTCCTTCCGTCGGGAGCTGACACAACCATCATAGCCCATTTTGAGGAGATCGAAATTACTGTCAAAGAATCTGGAACCTGCAGGGTCAATATGGATGACAAAATCTGGCTGAAATTCAATCCGGAGACGCTAAATCTATACGATAAAGAAAGTGGATTATTAATCGGTCCAAAGAATACTTAGGGGTTATGTTTATCCTTTAAAGGCGATCATCTTTGAGATGAAAGGAGGTCGATGGAGAGGTCAATAAAGAAATTTGTTTCACGATGTTTATTTCCTAACATAATTTAGGAGGCAGTAATGAAGAATCTAGTTAAAATTTTGACCTTATGTTTGATTGTTAGCTTTCTTGCCGGATGTACTGGTACACAACCGGTGGAAGAGCCAGCAGTAGTCGAAGATACAGGTGAAGAAGCTGCTCCAGCCGATGAAGCAGCTCCAGCCGAAGAAGCAGCTCCTGCTTCTGATCTCACTGAAGCCGAACAATGGGCTCAGGCCAATGGTTTTGGTCCATACCAGGCTGAAGAGGAAGACTGGGATGCAATCCTCGCAGCAGCCATCGAGGAAGGGGAAGTGGTTGTTTATTCAAACTCTTCCAAAATTGAAAAACTAATTGAACCCTGGAGCGAGTTATACCCGGATATTGAGCTGGCGGGTGGAGATACGGATGACATCTCTGTTAAAATGCAAGCGGAGCAGGAATCCGAAAATGTCTTCGGGGATATCTGGTTCCAAAGCCATGGGCACGACCTATACGGGGAATTTATGCCCAATCAATGGGTATGGTCATACGTTCCTCCGGGCGTGGAATTCCATTGGGAAGTAAATGCAGACCGTCCCTTTGCAATCCAGCGTCGAAGCGTGGATGTGATCGGGTACAACCAGGAGGTTCACCCGGATGGCTGCCCGCTCACCAACTGGTGGGAGTTAACTGAACCAGAGTTAAAGGGGAAATTATACATGGAAGATCCCCTTGCTGATAGCAGCCAGACAGCCAAGATAACTCTAATCATTCAATATGCAGATGAATTTGCTGCGGCCTATGAGGACCTATATGGCCGGGATTGGACCACCGACGAAGCTTATGATGATTCGTTAGAGAATGCAGGTTATCTGTACCTCAAGAAGTTAGCCCATAATGAACCCGGCATTCAGCCCGGGGGCGATGAAGTTGACGAAGCGTTTGCAACCCTGGGCATGGACCCGAATGAAGAGCCTGGATATGGCTGGACGGGTATGTCCAGCTACGAGGATACCCTGGATGGTGAAATAGCCATGGCACCCTGCATGGATCTCGAACCGAGATCTGGTATTTTAAAGGCCGCCTATCTAGCAGTTGCAAACAATGCACCACACCCCAATGCAGCCAAGCTGTTCATCAGGTTTGCTCTCACGCAGGAAGGCTTTGATCCCTGGGGCAAGATAGGCACTTACGCTCCAGTTGTTGGTGTTGAACCTGCCGAAGGTATGCCAGCGTTGGATTCTTGGAAACTCTTTCCCAGCGATGATATGTTCGCCTATGAAAACTTGAGCATAGTACGTGACTTCTGGGCCATCAGCTTCTTGAGTCCGTAGAATCTGATTTAAAAAGATCAGGACCCTAGGACACGGTCTCAGACCTTGTCCGTGTCCTAGGATTTTAAACAATAGAATTCATATTTTTATATCGAGGTAAGCAATTATTAACAACCACCTGGATTCAGACTCCTAATCCGGGGGTGATGGTCAAGTATTTTCTAAAACGGTGAAAAAAATGAAGATCCAGGCAGTTTTTTTTGATATGGGGGGGACAATAGATACCTTCCGGACCACACGCGAGTTGCAACTGTCAAAGACTCCTGATTTACAAAAGCGATTCCGAGAAGTGGGGATTGATTTGGGTCTTACCAACGAGGAACTATTTAACGTGGTCTCGAAGGGATTGACGCGTTATAAAGCCTGGAGTCTGAGTTGTGAGGAAGAGATCTCCCCTGAACAAGTATGGCGTGAATTTATCTTGCCTGATTATTCCATTGATCAGGATACTCTAGCTTCCATCGCTGAAGATCTGATGTGCTTCATTGAAACCCGATATTTCGACCGTAAAATGCGTCCAGAAATGCCCAAGGTTCTAGAAGCGATCAAGAATTTGGGTTATAAGATTGGTTTGATCAGCAATGTTAACAGCCGGGGACAGGTACCAACAAATTTGGCAGAATACAAACTGAAGGATTATTTTGATCCGATCGTATTATCCTCTGAATTTGGCCGGAGAAAACCGGACCCGGCTATTTTCCATCATGCAGCCCACCTGGCAAGTGTTCCGACCAGCCAGTGCGTTTTCGTGGGGGACCGGGTTGCCAGGGACATTCTTGGCGCCCAAAGGGCAGGATTTGGTCTTGCAGTTCAAATCAACCATAATTATAACCACGGTGAAATTGACACAGGGGCTAGCCCGGACTTTATCATTAATGATATGACAGAATTATTGGACATCTTAAAAGTAAACTCTATTCCATCCACCCAGGAAGCTCAATCTTCCAACCCAAAGACTAACCCGATCCGGGCCCTGTTATTTGACGCTGGGGATCTCCTTTATTACCGCGCTGATAAAGGCCGTTATCTTAAAGAATTTCAAAAAGAAATGGATCTCAATCCTGAAGATAATCATAAGGAAGAGAGATTTGAACTACGGCAGCAAGCCTATCGGGGTCAGATTCTCCAGAAAGAATATCAAAAAGCTGTTCTCAATTTGTACGGCATCAATCAACCAGACCAGATTGACCGGGGGTTACGAGCAATCCAAAAAGATGAAAATAACGTCCAGTTTTTTGAAGGAGTAAGAGAGACCCTGCTATCCTTGAAGGAAAAGGGTTATCTGTTGGGGATTGTGACTGATACCGCAAACCCGGTGCATATTAAATTGAATTGGTTTGAGCGTGGTGGTTTTGGCCACATCTGGGATTGCTTTATTCCTTCCACGGCTGTTGGTGTGCGAAAACCTGACCCTAAGATCTACCAGGCTGCATTGGATCAACTTGGGGTATCTCCTGATCAAACAGTATTCTTCGGGCATAAAACATCGGAACTTGAGGGAGCCAGAGTGATGGGTATGAAAACGATTGCCTTCAATTATGACAAGGATGCTGTGGCAGATTATTACGTTGAAAATTTCGCGGACATTTTAAATAATCCGCTTATCTCTGAGCAGTAATAGATAAATTGATATGAATGATCACATAGAAGCAATTTTGTTTGATATAGGGGGGACGCTGAGGGGGTCCAAGAAAAAAACTGACTCTGAAAAAATTGAATTAGTGGAAGGGATCGTTAAAATCCTTAAAACTGATATTCCTCCAGATCAGTTTGCACAGCTGCTTACCAAACGGAATGATACCTATACTCACTGGTCTCGAGAAACCCATATCGAACTCGATGAAGTTGGTCAATGGACCAAATGGCTGCTACCAGATTGGCCTAGCAACCAGATCAAAGCGCATGTCCATGATATTCATAAGATCTGGCGGCAAGCCACGGCTGTGCGGCCGGTATTTCCTGCGACCAGGGAAGTGGTGCTTGAGCTATTTGACCGCGGATATCGGTTGGGTGTGGTCAGTAATACAGTCAGCAGTACCGAAGTTCCTGGAATACTTAATGATCTTGGAATCTCTGGTTGTTTTGAGGTTGTGATCCTATCCTGTGTTGTCGGGATCAGAAAACCAAATCCTGAAATTTTGCTGGAAGCAACCAGCCGCATGGATATCAACCCAGAAAAGTGTGCCTATATTGGTAACAAACTTGACCGTGATGTGGATTCTTCCAGGAAAGCGGGATTCTCGAAATCCGTGATCTTGCTGGATCCGAATGATGATGATCAATTTACTAATGATCCGGCATTAAGCCCCGATCATTACATCAATAATCTAGAAGAACTGCTGGATATTTTTCCCGTTCGTCACGAAAAACCTGTAATAGGCCCTATCTACAATGTTTCCCTTTCAACCATGTGGGCTAATAAATTTCCTTCTCTGGTGGAATTCTTTGAAGCTGCCCGGCGATTGGGTTTCAGAAAGGTCGAATTAAATCATCAGATTGATTCAGCTATGCTCGCCAAGGTTGATCTCAGTCAGTACCGGATCAGCAGCATCCACGAACCCTGCCCAGCAGATATATCTACCAGGCAATTGAAAGACCGAGGTTGGATGATTTCAGCCTTGGACGAAGACTGCCGCAGGGAAGGCGTAGAAGCAATCAAACGAAGTATTGATCTGGCATATAAAATTGGGGTAGGGGCTATTGTGGTGCATTCTGGAATGGTTTCTCCTGATCTCTCACAAGAAAAGATACTGCGGGAACTGTATGAGATCGGGAAGGGAGATACAGCGGAATATCAGCATATAAAACAAACCATGGTTGAGGATAGAACTATTCACGCCCCCCCCCGGGTAGAGGCTGTCCGGAGAAGCCTGGTCGAATTGCTGGAGCATGCCCGATTATTCAAAATTCGCCTGGGGCTTGAAAATCGCTTCCATTACTTCGATATCCCATCTCCGGATGAGATGAGCGATTTCCTTAAGCTTGCGGAACCGGATCACCTAGGTTTTATTTACGATGTGGGCCATGCTGAGACACTTGATCGCCTGGGATTTTTCCCACACATAGATTGGCTAGACCGTTTCTCGCAGCGGATTATTGGTGTCCATTTGCATGATGTGAAAGGTGTTGTTGATCATCTTGCACCAGGATTGAGTGATGTGGATTTCGATATGATTGCTCCTTATTTGCCCATTGATGCTTTTCGAACCTGTGAACTTCAGGCTGTAAATTCACCGGAACAAGTAAAAAACAGTTTGAGATTCTTAGCAGACCATGGCTGTATACATCAACTTTAATAAGGACTTCTCCTTATGCGTAACAAATTTAAAAAGCGCCAGAATAAATTCATAATATTAATTCATAACCAGGCCTCCTTAACCCTGGAAGGCTTGGAGGCACTCAAAATCTACATGGTAAGTCAAGATATTGCTGCAGCCGAGCTTCTTAAAAAGAAGGAAAAGGAAGCTGATGAAGCCCGCCGGATCCTGATTTACCAGCTGAATAAGACTTTTATCACCCCTTTCGATAGGGAGGATATATTCGCGCTTTCACGAACCATCGATGATGTGATCGATTATGCCTATACAACTGTCGATGAGATGGAATTATTTAATATTGAACCGACACCTTTCATGAGAAGAATTGCCTCGTTACTGAGGGACGCAACGTTTGAATTACTCCTGGCGGTTGATTGTCTTGAAGAACATACCGGTGTAGCAGGTGAACATTCCCAGCGTGCCAAAGCATTGGAAAATCGGGTTGAAAAGGTCTACCGAGAAGCCCTGGCAGAGTTATTCTGTGAAGCCAAGGATATTGAAGATATTGTTCAGATGTTTAAAATGCGTGAGGTATACCGACACCTGAGCAACGCCGCTGACCGGGGTGATGAAGCTGCCAATGTTTTGGCAGATATTGTTGTTAAGGCTGCCTAGGCAAGGGATAAATAGATGACCAATCTCGTCATAATAGTAATTATTTTGTCCCTTATTTTCGATTTCCTGAATGGCATCCATGATTCAAGCAATGTTGTCGCCACCATGATCTCCTCCCGGGCATTCTCGCCGCGAGTGGCATTGGGAGTTACCGCAGCAGCAAATTTTGTAGGCCCGTTTATTTTTGGAGTTGCAGTCGCAGAATCTATTGGACATGAAATCGTTTCAGCAGAAACAATCAGCACCCAGGTTTTAATTGCAGCGTTATTCAGCGCAATTATCTGGAATTTATTGACCTGGTACTTGGGTATTCCAAGTAGTTCTTCACATGCTCTGATTGGAGGTTTTATCGGGGCAGTAGTGATGGGAGCCGGGTTGGATGCAATTCAACTGGCGGGTTTGGAGAAGATCCTCATCGCTCTGTTCGCTTCACCAATCATTGGATTTGTATTTGGATACCTGATCCTTCGGATAACCCTGGTCTTTTCCTGGAATGCTACTCCCAAGATTAACACATTTTTCAAACGCAGCCAGTTGGTGACTGCCGTGGCATTGGCGCTCAGCCATGGAACCAATGATGCTCAAAAAACCATGGGTATCATCACCCTGGCGTTGGTGACCGGCGGTTACCTGAAAATGTTTGCAGTTCCTACCTGGGTGATCGTGATCTGTGCCGGTATGATCGGCTTGGGTACCGCTGTTGGTGGTTGGAAACTAATCCGTACGCTGGGTGGAAAATTTTACCGGATCCGCCCTGTGGACGGATTCGCCTCTCAATTGGCAGGTGCCGTGGTCATCATTGGCGCCTCATTGGTTGGAGGACCGGTAAGCACTACCCAGGTGGTTAGTTCGACCATCATGGGAGTGGGCGCGGCTGAACGACCGAACAAGGTTCGCTGGAGTGTAACCAAAGAAATCGCCTTAGCCTGGCTGCTTACCATCCCAGTGACAGGTTTGGTTGGGGCAGGTATGTACTGGGTGATCATGATGATACTCCCATAATCAAACATAAAGTCCTGAAAGGAAACTTTATTTTATGAAGAATAACAAAATCTATGACCTTATTTGTATTGGTAACTACACCAAAGATACGATTATCATTCCCTCAGGGGTGACATATGTGGATGGTGGTGCTGTCAACTATTCAGCTCATGCAGCAGTTCGACTGGGCTTTAAGGTTGCTGTTGTGACCCATCTTGCCCGTGAAGATGAGCGGGTAGTAGTAAAATTTAACCAGGCTGGAATTATTTGTTTGCCAAGGTATACTCCCAATTCAACTAACATGCGGCTGGAATACCCCACTGCCAATCCGGATATCCGTACCCTGTTTGTAACAGCCACAGCTGGCACAATTACTACTGATGAGGTTCAAGAATTGCAGGCAAAATCTGCTGTGATTGGATCTAGCCTACGGGGTGAAGTCGGCCTGGATGTGATCCATTGTCTGAAAGAGAAAAATATAACCGTGGCCGTAGATGTCCAAGGTTATGTGCGTGTATTAAGAGATCAAGTCCTGCAATATGAAACCTGGGACGAGATGGAGGAAACCTTGTCACAGGTAGATATTCTTAAAAGTGATGCTGTCGAAGCTGAATATCTCACTGGTGAAACAGATATAAAGAAGGCTGCCCTGGCTTTTGTGGATATGGGACCCAAAGAGATCGTGCTGACCCACAAGGATGGTGTTTTGGTTTACGCCGATGGGCAGTTCTATAACCGTCCCTTTTTCCCGAAGAATATGACCGGGCGGAGTGGCCGGGGTGATACTTGTGTTGGTACCTACGTCTCCATGCGTTTGACTCAATCCCCGGCAGAAGCCAGTATTTGGGCTGCGGCAGTTACCAGTTTAAAAATGGAAAACCAGGGTCCATTCAACCGGAGCCTATCTGAAGTAGAGTCATTGATCGCAGAGAAATACAACGGCCAGATTCATTGAGTTTCCCAGGGGAAAAATCCTTGCGGTGAGAAAGGCAGGATGTTATGAATATAAGAGACCCTTGGGAGGGGGTCTCTTTCCGGTTTTTTCATAAAATCGTGCCTGTCTCCAGGGAGATAGATGATCTAAATGGGAAAACAAGTTCATTCCTGCGGCAACATCACTATCTGTTACACCAGGACCTTAAACCTCCGGCAAGCTATTATAATTATTTTTGGATATTCGGGTTATAGGATGGAATGAGTATTAGTACTGGGTCAGGTTGGGATTCAGGTTATTAGACTAACCCTATGTTTTCTGCAAGCCTTCGCTGGATTGACATATAACAAGGGGTAATTTTTATTATTAATTTTGCATCCAAGAAAGAAGGACCTGGATAAAAACTTTCATTTTCATACTTCCGAAGGTAATTTACTGCAAAATATGCGATTTCTGGCTCAATCATTCAAAAGATATTCTGAGGAGATACCAAGATGGGTAACTGTGACATTGGCCTGATCGGCCTGGCGGTAATGGGTCAAAATCTGGTTTTAAATATGAATGACCATGGCTATAAGGTAGCCGTATATAACCGGACAACTTCCAAAGTAGATGAATTTATCAACAGTAGCGCCAAAGGGACTGAAATCGTTGGCACTCATTCCATAGAGGAATTGGCCAGCTTATTAAAACGGCCCCGGAGGGTGATGCTGCTGGTGAAGGCTGGCCAACCGGTGGATAAATTGATCGATCAACTTCTCCCCCATCTTGAAGAGGGAGACATCATTATTGATGGCGGCAACTCAAATTACATGGACTCCATCCGCCGCACTGCCTATGTTGAATCCAAGGGACTGCTTTATATTGGCACAGGTGTATCCGGGGGCGAGGAAGGAGCCAGGTTTGGCCCATCCATGATGCCTGGAGGCTCTCCCGCTGCTTGGCCGCACGTTAAGGAGATTTTTCAAGCTATCTCTGCCAAAGTGGACGATGGTGTCCCCTGCTGCGACTGGGTTGGGGAAAACGGGGCAGGCCATTATGTCAAGATGACACACAACGGCATCGAATATGGAGATATGCAGTTAATCTGTGAAACTTACCACCTGATGAAAAATCTGCTGGGTCTGAACAATCAGGCGATGAACGATGTCTTCGTCGGCTGGAACGAGGGAAAATTGGATTCCTATCTGATCGAGATAACCCGGGATATCCTGGGTTATCTCGACGAAACTGGTGAATATGTGATCGATCAGATCCTGGATACTGCAGGACAAAAAGGAACTGGAAAGTGGACAGCGGTCTCATCTCTCGAGATGGGTATCCCCTTAACGCTGATCAGCGAAGCTGTTCTGTCCCGCTTCCTGTCTTCCCTGAAAGAAAACCGAGTCCAGGCCTCAAAAATATTGCCCGGTCCTGATGTTTCTTTTGGGGAGGACAAACTTGCTTTTATTCAGAATATTCATGATGCGCTGTACGCCTCCAAGATTATTTCTTACACCCAGGGGTATATGCTGATGCAGGCAGCGGCTGAGGAATACCACTGGAAGTTAAATTATGGCGGCATTGCCCTGATGTGGCGAGGGGGCTGTATTATCCGCTCCGCTTTCCTGGGAAAAATCAAGACTGCATTTGATAAAACCCCGGATCTCGATAACCTGCTGCTGGACGATTATTTTAAAAACGAAGTGGATGCTGCCCAGGCTGGTTGGCGGCGGGTAATTGCCAAAGCTGTCGAAGGGGGAATTCCCGTCCCTGCCATGTCAAGCGCCCTGGCTTTTTATGATGGCTACCGGAGCGCCAGGCTGCCAGCCAATCTGCTCCAGGCCCAGCGGGATTATTTTGGCGCCCACACTTACGAACGGGTGGATAAACCCCGGGGTGAATTTTTCCATACCAACTGGACAGGATCCGGAGGAGATGTGACCTCCAGTACTTATAACGCATAGAGGGAAGGAGCATAAAATGAACGCTGGTCTATCCATAAAAGAACATGGCGCGCTGGATTTTGTATCCCTGGGTGCTTTGAATCACCGGGTTGATCCGGGAATTGTCCCTTTCAGCAAGGCCAAAAAATGGCAGGTGCATCCCAGCGGAGGTGAGTACAATGTGTCTGCCAACCTGGCGAACTGCTTCCGACTGAAGACCGGTCTGGTATCAGCGATGGTGAAGTATCCCATAGGCGACCTGATTGCGGAACGAGTGCGTCTAATGGGGATCACCCCGTTTTATAAATATTTTGAACATAACGGGGTAAATGGCCCTAACATGGCGACCATTTACAGCGATCGCGGATTTGGTGTTAGAGCTCCAGTAGTATTCTATAATCGGGCCAATGAGGCGGGCGCACAGCTCAAACCGGGGGATTTTGATTGGGGGGAAATCTTTTCCGGGGGAGTGCGTTGGTTTCACAGCGGGGGCATATTTGCCGCCCTTTCGGAGACCACCAGTGAGGTCATTATTGAAGGGATGCATGCAGCAAAAGCAGCTGGCGCGATCACCTCATTTGATTTAAATTATCGAGCAAAATTGTGGAACATCTGGGGCGGGCTGGATCGGGCCCAGGACGTGATGAACCGAATCGTGGAAAACGTGGATGTGCTGGTGGGGAATGAAGAGGATATGCAGTTAGGCCTTGGCATTCCCGGGCCAAAGGTAGAATCAAAAACCAAACTTGACCCCAGCGCTTTTCTAGGGATGATTGACAAGGTCACAAACCTGTTTCCCAAAATTAAGGTGATAGCAACAACACTACGGAATGTACATTCCACAGCCCACCATTCCTGGAGCGCAATTGCCTGGATCGATGGGAAATCTTACCAGGCACCTACCGCAGAACTGACAATCCATGATCGGGTGGGCGGCGGGGATGGGTTTGCTTCAGGTCTGTTTTACGGGCTGTTGGCCGGTGAGAAACCCCAGGATGCCGTTAACCTCGGCTGGGCTCACGGCGCGTTAATCACAACTTTCCCTGGCGATACAACCATGGCGACCCTGGAGCAGGTCCAGGCGTTTGCCCAGGGCGACTCGGCGCGCATCCAGCGCTGATGGATAAAACTTCCTAACCGATTGGATAAGCTAGAGGACGGTATTGAACTCGAACCGCCTGTATATTGTCTAATCGAGTCGCCTTTTTGGATTGACAAATCTAATTTTGGGTGCAGTTTGGGTGCAAATACGGTGGAAACAATGGAAACAATGGACAAAATGGACTGGTTTTCCCCTCTATTTTAGACACAATAGACGCTATTTCCCCCTGTGAACACAATGGACAACCCCTTGCCTGATTAAGAGTCAGTTGCTTTGAGGGTTGATTTTTCTTGTCCTCGCCCCATACCAGCGCCTTGTTCGTTATAATTACGTGTAACTATCATGTAGTGAAACCGCGCAATACCCAAAAATATTATATTTGAGGATTGTCGATGACCGATCTCGACAAGCTGGCTGATCTACTGGCAGAACTGAACTCTATCGGGAACAGGATCTCAGAGATCACACAGCGACCGGCCACTATCGGCCATACAGGGGAGCTCATCGCTTCCCAGATCTTTGATATAGAGCTGGAGGAGTCCACCTCGGAAAAAGGATTTGACGGACATTTTAGATCTGGCTCTCTGTCCGGTAAAACAGTCAATATCAAATGGTACAGCAAGCAGGAATATTTACTGGACATCACTCCCAATTCTCTCCCTGATTACTACCTGGTAATGACAGGCCCCAAGGACTTAGAAGGAACCTCAAAAGGCGGTATGCGTCCCTGGCTGATCAATTCTGTTTTTTTGTTTAATGCTGCCGAGCTGGTTATTGAACTGACAGCCCGTGGGGTGATTGTTGGAACCGCTTCAAGCGTTCGAAAACACGAGTGGCAGGCAGCCGAAATATACCCTAATAAAAGAAGCATGGTCTACCGCATGACGGATGAGCAGATGGCCCAGATTCTTGCTTTTGATTCTGATTGGGCTGAAAGCCGGTTCGAGGGCAAGCGCTTAATCGACGATTGAGAACAAACCCTGGAATAGATGAAACGAGACTTACTGATTATTGAAAGAAATACGCGGGACTCGCTGGCAGGCCGACTGACAGCAGAAGGCTATTCAGTTTGCCTGGTAGAAACGGCCGGCGCCGGCCTGGAGGCTCTAAAGCAGCACAAAATCACCCATGCTGTTATTCTCAACGCTATTTCCAAGCGGACAAATGGTGCAAGGACCTGTGCCTCTCTGAAGAGGGCGGCGCCGGTTATCCCTGTGTTGATCTATTCTGATCAAGAGAAGCCGGCCAAGGCCGATGAGCTGCTGCGACCAGGCACAACAATCAGAAAGCTGATCAACACGATAGAACTGTATTCTCCGGTGAACAAAAAGAGCTGCCTCCAGTACGGGGAACTCTACCTGGATGAAGGGAAACAACGGGTATTCACACCCAATGGTGTTTCCCATCTACCCACGAAGGGAATTCAGATCCTGAAATATTTGATGAAGAAGAAAGGCTCCGTGGTATCCAAGGAAGAGCTCTTCACCAAGATCTGGAAAACATCCTACGTGGGGGATATGAATACCCTGTATACGAACATCTGCTTCTTGAGGGGTGCAATAGAGCAGGATCCGGCCGTTCCGCGCTATTTACTCACTGTTAGAGGTAAAGGATACCGGCTGGATGGAAAGTGAGGCGTCTGGAGGGCCGGAGAGCGTTTTTTTGAGGGAAAGATATATCTGTATTGCCCAAAAATATAGTCAATGGTGTTGCATTGCGTATAGGCAATACCCCATTTTGATAATTTAGAACAAAGCTTTCAACAAATAATAAAAACAAATTGTCAAATACCCTATGATGGGGCAGGGGGTGAGATTCAACTGGACTAACGAGGATTTAGATTGCCACGATCCTAAGTTTAGGGAAAGCATAAAATGAGATCTAACTACCATAGTGCTCGAAAGTCGGGCAGGGTGGGGGACACGACGAAATAAACTACAGGTCAATCATTTCCGCAATTTCGGTGAATCTGCCATTCATCGTCTTAGAAGTAAAGTGGTGTGTGAGAATCACAAGGGGATTACCTTCACTAATTTGATAGGGATATGCTTTTCTAAATGTAGTTTCTTTGAACAATTCTCGATAAAAACCCCAGAATGATTTCCCATATCCGATAATAGCTCTAGGGGAATGTTTGATGATCAACTCTTGTATAGACTGGATCCGCCTGGGCAGTATTTGACTGTAATAATCTTCTCGACTTTCAAACTGGGGTAGTAGACCCCCATAACTCCAGGAATTTATACTTGCTTTTGGTATTGGCATGAGCTCAAGTAAAAATGTGTCGTCACAGTGCCGCCCAAGATGTTCGGCTTGATAATTGCGGATCTCATCGCGTGTGGCCTTTTGTCTCATCAGGGTTAACATGATGACACACATGCCTCGCCAGGTAGGCTGGATCAGGCGATCGCCCTCATGGTGTTTTGTAATACCAAGTTTCCTATGGCCCGAATATAGGTCTTCCGCTTTCTCAAATGACAGTCGATTCCGAAGATTCTCTTCACCTCCACCAGCTTCCTCCATGCCCAAGAACCATACGGGCGCGGATAAATTCCCATAGCCGAGAAAATTTAGCAGGTGTTCCACTTCAGAATCTGTGAAGTGCTTATTATTCATTGTTGTCTCATCGTATTTCGACCTTCTGGAAAGTCTTGTCCGCCGCAACCGCTGCTACAAGACGCCTAATGGAAGTCTGCCGACAGCGTATTGCTTTCGAACACCCGCTTTACCTCGGCCTTGAAGAACGCTGCCACGTCTGGATCACGGACCAGGAATAAATTCTCATCGTTGTACTGGTTCGCCGGTCCCGTGTAGTTGAAGCTTCCCCCGATCACAGTATTATCGTCCAGTACGATAAACTTATGGTGCATCTTGCCGTTATTGGGAAGCGTCTCGCGGCGGAGTTTGGCGCCTTCGTTCAGGAGTTCCTTGTGCGGTGACCATTTATGAGCGGACTGGCCTCCATCGAGTACCCCGACCACCTCAAAGTTGCCGCCCTGGAGCTTGGTGATGAGGGCGTCGTCAACGGTCGTCGACTTTGAGAAGGTGAACATCATGAAATACGCCGAGTTCTGCGTCTTGAGGATCTCGTTGACGATCCTCAGCTCGGGGTTGTTGTCGGGGGAGAACATGATCTGTACCTGGCTCCCCTCAATGTTGAGCGTTAGTGGATCGGTCGAGGTTAGCTTCGGCGACCGCACGCCAAAGATTCCATCCCTGAGCTGCTCGAACTCGCTCTGGTACGCGGCGGCCACACCAATGTCATGGAAGATCACGACGTGGTTGAGGTTCCTATGGGTGCCGGTCGTTGTGAAGTTGGTCGACCCGGTCAGAACCGCCTCGCGGGCCTCGCCCCGGTCTCGGATAATAAATTTGTGGTGGAAGATCTTGGGGTTGAAGTCGATTTTGGCGTCCACGGCACCGCGGAGGAGGGTCACTAAGTGCTTGCGATTAGTATCGAGGCTGACCTCCTTGTCGGGTGGGTCAACGGGCTTTTTCTCTTTGAGGTAGTCGCCCTCAGTGACCAGGCGTACCCGGATGAATTTCTCCGTGCCAGGACGCTTTCTCCGCGCTGCTTGATCGATCGCTTTAGCGATCCGCGGGTTGTCGATCTCCTGGACCGCGATGTCCAGGGTGTGCTCAGCCTCTTCAATGAATTTGATAATGACCATCTCGAGGTCGTCGGGGGCACCAGCGTTTCCGGGTGGACCAAGAAAAGCTTGCAAACGGCCATTTAGGAAGTCCATAAGACAGCCTCCATTTTATGTTTAGTCTGATTGATTAAGAAGACCACATAACGGATGAGCTAACCTGCAGCCGGGTCTTGGTTTTACGATCCTACAACCCTGGCCGCCCACCTTAACCGGCTGTCAGGTGGAGCGGGGTTATGTGGCAGTATTTTTGGGAAAATAGGTTGCCATCATACTTTGAATAACAACAATCCAGGGAATAATATTTGCACAAAGATCATCACATAGTTCTGGTAGATTCAAGATTTTTGAAGATGCATAACCAGATCCACCACGTTCTAGATCAATCGTGTTCCAAGGACCGGAATCGGGTTTTGAATGCAATAAGCTATTCATTGATTTTGTTAATTCATGCCCAGGTATTGTGGACGAATTTCCTTGTTTGAGTTGGATTGCTTCAAGCATCTTAGCAAGACTTGGTGCATCCTGATAATTCCAGCCTTTATTCCACTTATTTATCTTTTCTGGAAAATGATGTAAATACAGGAGAATAGTTGCCCGTTCAACAACCGCACGAAAGAGGACATGAGCACCAAATAAATATCCTTGACGAATAAGTTCTCTGATCGAAAGTGTAATGCTTATTGCCTGAGGTATAACCAAGCAAGCCATCATTTGTTGATCAGATAGATTTTTATTATGAGTAGTATGAGCGGTTTCTGAATTCTGTTCTAATAATGACGAAATTAATTGATCGAAATGGAACAATAATGTGCGACCAAGATAAGGTTCGTTATCAGGTGTGGAAATGATTGGGATATTTTCAAATTCCATAGTTTTTTTGCCACCTAACGTAATAGCTACCCTGCAGCCGGGTATTGTTTTGACGATCCTAAAACCCAGGTCGCCCACCTTAACCGGTTGTCAGGTTGAGCGGGGGTTATGAGGTTTAATTGTTAATACTTTCAAGTTCTTCAATTGTTATATCTGATAACTGGTAAATGAATACAAGTATGGTTACTAATATTCTAGAAAAATCTTGTTCAAAAACAGAAGCCCTTATATCGTCACTTGTCCACGCTTCATATTGTTGAATTTTGTCTGGATCGTTAGCGTGAGCAAGTCCACCATATAAACCAATTCTCAACATCTCTTCACGTGTAGGTTGACCTTCAAATAACTCAACAGTTTGTAGAGAGTGTTCATTTATGTAATCAAAATAAGATGACCTGATTTTGGACATCTTTTGTTTCCAAGTTGTAGATAGATCAGGATCTTGGGCCAAAGAATTTAGTTTGGGAAAAGATATCAGTTCATTGTCTTGGAAAAAAAGACGAAATGTTAATAAAAAGGCATCTCTCTCTTTTTCTTCAGGCAAATCAAAGGTTATTGTGTATCTTTCGCCTTCTTCGTGATTAATAGAAAACCTAAAACCTGTTTCCTTAACATGTTGCTCATAGTTAAACCTTCGTAATTTATCTGCTTTATCAACAATCAGTTGTAATGCTTTAATAGTCTGGTCATTCATGAGATACACCCTATCTAAAAAGTAATTAACCTCATAACATGTTTATATCGCTCAATTTGACCAAACGATTCAATCAAACTGTCAAAATGACTAAATATCTGCTTATCTGTATTATAGATCAATATTATTTTACGCAAATAAACAGGCTCTAGCGTGCTTTTTCTTTTTATGTATAATACTTACGTAAATGGGAATATAC
>CAZHHT010000020.1:0-35982 GCA_964532455.1 uncultured Anaerolineales bacterium | reverse complement strand
CTTTGTTCAACCTTGATTATGTGGCGGCTTCGCGCCACATCAATCCTTAACCGTTCTTGAAACAATAGTCAGGGAATTTGAAGATCTAAGAAAGGAGATGGATGACCTGGCGGCATTGGCTGCTGACACACCAGTAGAAGATCTTGAACCGATCGCCCGTCGGATGACGGAACTGAAAGAAGAAATAAAGGGATATGAATTTCCTCTCTGTGCTGCAAAAGCTCAGTCGGCACTACAAGAATTTTCCTTTTATACAGAACAATGTTATTTAATCAAATTTGCGGAATATATCAAAGAGATCTCAGACGAAGAATCTATTGCTGATTATGATGACTATGATCGTTGTGATTGGGCTCAGTTACACGAGGAAGCTTTTGATCTAATGATACAAGAACTGAATGAGATGATCGCTGCAAAATAATCCAAATAAGGTTATCCAAATTATCAATAGCCCAGAGAGAACACGGTGAATATATCCAGCTATTTGCTGATCACAACATTCCATTAACAGAATTCAAAGCCAGTGATATGTACCGGGGTGTGCCGGAGCGCTGCACCAGCAGACCGTGCCGCTCAGCACAAACCCATAATTTCAAGGAAATTCCACCTTAAATACTAGAGCAGCTTCGATAATTCCACCGATGCCAACACTACTGCGGAAGCTCTTTTCTTTAATTCCCGACATTCTGCGCACTCTGATGGATCAACTGAGTCCGGAGCAGGTTCTGGATCAGGAACTGGCTGCTGATCAACCATGAAGTAACTCCTCATGTCCATGACGTTCCCATTGAATACATCCAGATCTACATTAGTTGAACCAACCCCATAATCAGCACCTTTCCACTTCTCCGAATACTGCCAAATGGTCCAGGCCGTCCTTACTCCCAGTAAATTAGGGAGATCCTTATCCACCACAACGGGCAGCCAAGGATATCGGGCAATCATCAAATCTACATCAGAAAAATCAGTCCAGTGCTGTAAGAAATCCCGATAGGTATAAGCTCCACAGTAAAGCAGTACCTTCTTGCCTGGGCGCTGCACCCTCAAATAGTCAATAAACTTCCTGCATTCTAGGGCGGTCCGCTAAGTGAGCTTATTGTAGCCTGGCTCGTAATCCACGATTAGGACATTGAACCCTTTTCCATCGGTGGTCTCAAGTAATAAGTCTGCCTGCAGTTGCCAGGGGACGCTAGATGAATAGTAATGATAAGCACCTCGGGAAGGAATCTTCTTCACTCCCTACCGGATAATAGCAAAACCTCCCCGTCTGCCGGTGGGGAGGTTTGTGCTTTAGGTATATACCCCGGGCGGGGCTCGTACCGTAGACACAAACTTTCAATCTCAATCACTTTCCAGGTATCCAACTAAAACCTGCTCTAGCCCCTTCAAAATAAGAAGCCCCTCACAAAGAGGAGCAGAAACCAATAGACCTCCGAGGTCGGATCGACCTCGGAGGTCTCTGTTGGTGCCCCCACGGGGACTCGAACCCCGGTTTTAGCCTTGAGAGGGCTATGTCCTAGGCCACTAGACGATGGGGGCGGAACGACCCTCATTCTATCACGACCATTATTCTCCGTCAACGAGCCAGCACCAGGGATTCGGAATAACCCTCGGTCAAAATAAACCAGAACCTTCCCGATTTCCTGTTAAAATAACCTCATCTATTATCGGATTCCAGGGAGGGTATATGAGTCATCAGGTCACTGCCAAACAGCACAGCTCCAAAATGTGTTTTGTGTGCGGGTCAAATAATTCCTCTGGGCTGCATGCTTCGTTTTATGAGTTGGAAAACAACCAGCTGGTGGCATTGTTCACACCGGGAGAAGAACACCAGGGTTATCCCGGACGTCTGCACGGCGGGCTGGCCGCCACCATCCTGGATGAAACCATCGGCCGGGCAGTTATGATCCAGCAGGATGAAATTTGGGGTGTAACAGTTGAGTTTAAGGTCCGCTACCGGACACCGGTCCCGCTGGGAGTGGAGTTACGGGTGGTTGGCCGCATCACCAAAGATAACCGCCGCATGTTTGAAGGCACCGGTGAGATTTTACTCCCGGATGGTCAAACCGCAGTGGAAGGATTTGGAAAATACATCAAATTGCCGCTGGATGATATCGCTGATTTTAACTACGAAGAACAGGAATGGAAAACGGTGCCCAGTCCAGAAGATCCCCAATCGATAGATTTATAGATAAATAAACACAATGCGGTTTCCTCTAAGGAAGCCGCATCGGTTAGGACAACGATCCGTAATCTCTGAAGGATAACGGATCGTATTATTTAATCAGTTGTTTCTACATTCTCTAAAAGTTTCTGAAGCTCTGCCATCCGGGGATCAAAACTTTCCTGCCGGTGTCCGCAGTCTTCCTGATTCAGATTCTGCCCGCAGATCGGGCACAAACCCTTACAATCCTCAGAGCAAAGCTGGCGGATAGGGATATCCAGGATCGCATAATCCCTGAGTATTGGCGTCAGATCAATCGATCCATCAGCAGGAAGCAGCTGTTCTCCCAGATAATCACCCGGATTTCCGGCGGGATGGGCTGAGAACATTTCAGTAAAATTAATCTTTAACGGCTGCCAGAAATCTTTTAAACAACGACTGCAAGCCAGCTGGGTGAGGGCTGCCAGTTTACCATCAGCAACTACACCATCTTCGGTGACCGAGATACCAATCGTTCCCTGGATATCAACCAGGGTCAAATCTGGAGAAAAATTAAGTTGAGGAAAATTAAACTCAAACTCTTTGTAGGTGCCCGGGGACCCCTTTACCAGGAAACTGACATCCAACCGCAGAGGATCATTCTTTTTTTGAGTCATTTTTATTACCCGGTTATGGGATCTTCCGAACTTTAATGGCGGCGATCCTGGTAACTTCTCAAGTTTTAATCATCTTAAATTATAACTTAATCTGATTTTATTTAAATTCAACATCGGCAGGACAAACCCCCAAACTTTGGACAAAACCAAAGCCTTGGTTATAATCACAGCGAAGGCGATATTTTACCCAACAGGATAACCATGCCTCAAGAAAACATGATCATTCCAGCAGTCAGCCTGGGGCAGTTTGCGAAGCAGCTGCTTCATCGACAGAGAAATGCCGTCCCTGCCGGTATCTCCAGCCGTGGATTGTACCTGCGGTCGCCTGATGACACGATCCTGTTTCTGTCCTTTGAAAAATTCCGCGGACCACTAACAGTAAACATGAACATAAAACATGCCACAATGCCAAAAATAAAACCGGCCAGCCCGATTTTACTTAGTCCAACCAAAATCACCTTCCAGGAAGAAGGTATCCAGATCAACCTGGAAAATGCAGAGTCATGGAACGCTTCCTTGCCATCTGGTAGATTACCTGCGGAAATCAGCCGCTCGCGTCTGGAGTCTACGATTGAACAAACACTGCGATTAACAGAAAGAAATAACTACCAGAATCTGCTTGATTCTGTGCTTCCAGGAAATTCCATCCAATTCTTGGATCTCCCGGTTTTTGATCATTTTCTCACTCAATTCCTCACCTCACTAGAACAAAGTAAGCCGACTAAGGGGGGAAAGGAATTATCCGGTTTACTTGGACTGGGTCCAGGACTCACTCCCCTGGGGGATGATTTTGTTCTGGGGGTAGTATTGACCTTGAATCGTTGGGAACAATCCTTGATTCCAATACAAGGACTGAAACAGCTCAACAGTAATCTATTAAAAGCTGCCAGAAATAAAACAACCGCACTCAGCGCCAGTCTGCTTTCTTGCGCGATTGAAGGGGCGGCAGATGAGCGTCTGCTGGCTGTACTGGACCCCCTTTTCTCCGGGGAAAAATCATCTACGTGGGATTTGGATGACCTGTTGAACTGGGGCAGCTCATCCGGGATCGCGGTCCTGGCGGGGATGGTATCGGTATTAACACGATTGCTTTAATAATCTAGGAAACGGATCCCTTTTAAGGAAGCCGTTTCCAATAATTTACCTATGCCGCGCTGAATTTATCCAGGCTCTTTACATGATCGGGATTTATCGCATCGCCGAACTTGGTTTTATTCATACCTTCTTTTTTCTTCATCAGCTCCTGATATTGATCATCTTCCACAAAGGCCACGCAGCGCCCGATGCTGGCTTCGCCATCCACAAAGCGCCAGGGGAAAAAGCCGATCGTTGCCCGCTGGTTGAGCAGCAGGTCAATATCTCCGCCGATGCATTCCGCATGGATGATACCATGGGGGAACATTTCAATATGCATCAGCTGGTATTTGCTGTCATCGTAAAACTCTGCCAATGGTTTCCCATATTTTTTCTGGAAAACCTGATCAGCTTCTTTGGCCTGGCGGGGCATCCAATCCCTGATGATGGTATTCATAGGGTGATCCGCACTCCCGCAGTCCACACCCAGCCAGCGTAATTTTTTCTTTTTTGCCCATTCCGCAAACTCACGATCTGGTCCGGGATGTTTTACCATATAGCGGATTTCGTCTGCAGTGGGTTGATCCCAGCCAAAGTGATGGTAACCGGTATGGATAATCAAGATATCCTCTTCTTTGACTTCCACCCGCTCCTCAATCATTTTGCTGGTGTAGACCTCGTAATCCCCAACCGCATCGCTCAAGTCAACAATCACACCTTCATTGACCAGGAAATCCAGCTCCAGTTGAGCGATATCCTTCCCAGGAGTGTAAAAGTGAATTTCCCCATCGAGGTGCGTTCCCACATGGTTCGAATGAGTCACTACCTGCCCGTTGGCACCGTTGGGTGCCAGCCGCTTAAAATATTTCACCTCCAAGGGAATATAGGTTGGCCAGGGAGGTGTCCCCACACCCAAGGGAATAGTCAGATCAATAAGTTTCATGGTTTACTCCTTATTTTTTTTATAAACTACTCAATAATCGCGAACTAAAATGCTCCCGAGAGCAGCATTAACACTACCCCTCCCGCAACAACACTTCCCAACTGTCCGGCAGTGTTTGCTCCCATGGCGTGCATTAACAGAAAGTTATCCAGGGCATCCTCCTGCCCCACTCTTTGCACAATCCGGGCAGACATGGGAAAGGCACTGATCCCGGCGGCACCAATCAGCGGGTTAAACTTTTTCCCAGAAAGTATGTACATTAATTTGCCAACTAAAACTCCTCCCATGGTATCGAGCACAAATGCCAGCAATCCCATCCCCAGGATTAATAACGTTTCCTGTTGGATAAAACTATCCCCTGACATAGTGCTGCCGACTGTCAACCCCAGGAAAATGGTAGTGACATTGGCAATCTCGTTTTGGGCAGACTTGCTCAGTCGTTCCACCACGCCGGATTCACGCATCAGGTTGCCAAACATCAAGGTGGCAATCAAAGGAGACGCCTTGGGGGATATCAGGGAAATGATAATAGTGACCATAATCGGAAAGAGTATCTTTACCGTTTTGGAAACCGGTTTCTCGGTATACGGCATGCGGACTTTGCGTTCTTTCTCAGTGGTTAATAACCGCATCACTGGCGGCTGAATGATGGGTACCAGGGACATGTATGTATAGGCTGTTACCGCGATAGGACCCAGCAGGTGGGGTGCCAGGCGGCTTGAGACATAAATTGCTGTGGGCCCATCAATGGCACCGATAATCCCGATTGAGGCAGCCTCGCTCAGGTCAAATCCAAAACTGAGTGCCAGCAGCAGGGTGCCGAAAATGCCAATTTGACCGGCTGCACCCAATAATGCCATTTTGGGATTTTCCAGTAGTGGACCAAAATCTGTCATCGCCCCGATGCCGATAAAAATAAGCAGGGGGAAGAGCTCAGTATTAATCCCAGCCTGGTACAAGATTCCCAAAAAGCCGCTCTCCGCAGCATTCGTAATCCCCGTCAGAGGCAGGTTGGCCAGAATAGCGCCAAACCCAATCGGCAGCAGCAGCATTGGTTCAAAATCTTTTTTAATGGCCAGGTAAATCAATAATCCGCCCGCTAAGGTCATAACCAAGTTCCTCAGCGAAAATATTTGAAAAGCCCCCAGTAAAAATCTAATATCAGAGATATCCATAATAGTCAGCTGAACTTAAATAAGACAACACCAAACTCAACAGATTGTCCTTCCTGTACCCCGATCTCGGAAATGATTCCGACTTGTGGGGCATGAATGGTGTTTTTCATTTTCATGGCATCTAAGACACACAGGGGGTCTCCCGGATTGACTTTTTGCCCTGGTTTGACAAGGATCTGGACAATATCCCCGGGCATAGGCGAGGTGACTTCACAGGCGGTGTCGGCAGGAACAGAATGGACAAAAGTTCTGGATTGAAAAGATAAAGCAGTGGAATCTGATGATCCCTCACTGGTTTCATCAGCTTCACATTCCAAATCAATTTCAAAACTGGATCCATCAATAATTACAGTAACGGGTCGCTGGTGAATGTCTCCCACCTCTACCAGGTATTTTTGTCCCTCCACTGTAACCCAAATTTTCTGAGCCGACCCGCCCATAATCACTCCTTAAAATGAATCCTGTCCAGCTTTTTATGCCACCAGTTTCCGGGAGGGCTTTCAAGCACTTGTCCCAATCCCCCGGACTGGTTCTTATCTTTTTGAAGAGACAGGGCTGCTGCTGTTGCCGCAGCTGCAATTTTCCGCTTCCTCTCCCGGTCAGACTGGTCCTCTCCTGGTTTCGCCGGGATTTCGGTCTCATATTTCCGGACGACCTGACTGGGCGGGAAAAATATCTTTAACAGCACAATAAGCAGGATTAAAATTCCCAGAGCTGAAAAGGTGATTAAAATTCCGATTCCACTGAGTATTAAACCCTGTCCTATCTCGTTCAATCTGAACCTCCCAGGTAACCTAAACCGGCATATTGCCGTGTTTCTTCGGCCTTGTTTGTCCCTGTTTATTCTTCAACAGCTCCAACGAAGCAATCAAACGCGGGCGAGTTTCAGACGGGATGATTATTTCATCCACGTGGCCGCTGGCAGCTGCCCGGTAGGGTTTGGAAAACTTATTCTGATAATCTCTGACAAATCCGTCCCTGGCCTTTTCCTGGTCCTCCGCTCCCTTAAGCTGTTTGGAATACAGAATATCAACTGCTCCATCCGCTCCCATTACCGCGATTTCCGCTGTTGGCCAGGCAAACACCAGGTCAGTACGGATATATTTACTGCTCATGACAATATAAGCGCCCCCATAGGCTTTGCGGACAATTACAGCGATCTTGGGTACCGTTGCTTCTGAATAAGCGTAAACAATTTTTGCTCCGTGGCGGATGATGCCGCCATGCTCCTGCTGTACTCCCGGTAGAAAACCCGGAGTGTCCACAAATGTGACCAGAGGAAAATTATAGGCATCGCAAAAGCGGATAAAGCGGGCAATCTTATCCGAAGAGTTGATGTCCAGTACACCAGCCAATGCGTTGGGTTGGTTGGCAACTACACCAACCGCCTGACCATGAAGCCTGGCAAAACCTACCAGCGCATTGGGCGCAAAATCCAGGTGGACCGGGAAAAAACTGCCCAGGTCAAATATCTTTTCGACCACCTGCTGCATATCGTAGGCTTCTTCAGGATCGGCCGGCACCAGGGAATCAAGTGTCTGATCCTGACGGTTTGGGTCATCCTCCGGCTTCAGCGCTGGAGGAGGTTCAGCATTATTACTTGGCAGGTAGCTGAGAAGTTTACGCGTGATTGCTAAGGCTTCCGCCTCCGAATCGGCGGCAAAGTGCGCCACACCGCTTTTGGTACTATGGACCGTCGCGCCCCCGAGGGACTCCAGATCTACTTCCTCATGAGTAACTGATTTAATTACTTTGGGGCCAGTGATGAACATGTGGCTGGTCGCGCGGGTCATGATCACAAAGTCAGTTAAACCTGGTGAGTATACAGAACCTCCCGCGCAGGGGCCAAGCATGACGCTGATCTGGGGAATAACGCCGCTGGCCTGGGTATTTCGCCAGAATAACTCCGAATAAGCTGCCAGGCTGTAAACCCCCTCCTGAATGCGGGCACCAACAGAATCCATCAAACCCACAACTGGCACGCCGGTGTCCAGGGCAAGATCAAAAATTTTGGCTACTTTCTGCCCCTGTACCTCTGAAAAAGATCCGCCCATAACGGTAAAGTCCTGAGAAAAAACGCCTACCATTCTCCCATTTACTTTTCCAAAACCTACCACAACACTATCACCGGGAATCTTTCTCTCATCCAGCCCAAAATCTGACTGCCGATGAGTCATCAAGGCATCAATTTCCCGGAAGCTCCCCTGATCAAAAAAGGCTTCAACTCTCTCCCGGGCGGTCAATTTGCCCTTTTTATGCTGGCTCCGGATCCTCTCTTGACCACCCCCCAACTCGGCATTTTTCCTGATCTTGTTTAATTCAGTGATAAGGTCTTTATTTTCCTGTTTTTTTCCCTTTGAAGTCATACCGGGCTTCCTCCACTTTCTAATTCACCCAGGATCTATACCCATCTACTTTCCGCGATTAAATTTTTCCTCCAGCGCCAGAAAAATTTTGTCTGCTGAAAGTGGCAAATCCGGGAATCGGATGCCCACAGCATCATAGAGAGCATTGGCGATCGCCGGCGCTGTCTGGACCATCACATGCTCCCCAACACCCCGCGCTCCCCAGGGACCATCGTCGACCGGTGTCTCAACATAATCACCGTGTATCTTGCGTGGTATATCGGCCATTGTCGCGATCCGGTAATCGACAAAACTGGAGTTCAAGACCTCTCCGCTCTCATTAAACTTAAGCTCTTCAAAAGCGGAACTCATCCCATGAACCGCGCCACCCTCAATTTGGGTCATAATTAAATCGGGGTTGATGGCACGTCCCACATCATAAACGCTGGCGATGTTAAGCACTTCCAACTGACCTGTCTCCATATCTACCTCCAGGTCGACCGCCTGGGCTCCCACGGTGTAATGAACCACTGCCCGGGTGCCCTGACCAGTTTCCGGATCCAGGTTTGTGACGTAAGTGGGCATAAAATGACCTCTACCTACAACCGGTCCGCCTTTCCAGCCCTCAAAATCCTCATTCGGCAGACCATAGATAACCATTTTATCCAGGGGTTGTTCCCGTTCTGATTTGAAGGAGATCACCAACCCGTCCTTGATTGTGAGATCGTCTATTTCCTCATCCCAATGATCTGCCACTGTCTCCAGAATTTGAGTCCTGGCATCCCCTGCTGCAGCCTTAACTGCATTTCCCATCGACCAGGTCAGCCGGCTGGCAACTGTCTGCCATTCATAAGGGCTGTATTTGGTATCCAGTGGGTAGGAGACTGTCACCGATTCATACGATACCCCCAGCATCTCCGCGGCGATTTGAGCGGCAACAGTAAATGCACCCTGCCCCAACTCCTGACCGCCTATTTCTACATTTACCGTCGCATCCTCGTTAAATATCACCACGGCAGAACTGCCGGGATTGGGCGGCATAGCAGGCGCTTTCCACATGATCGCTATCCCTTTCCCGCGTTTTTTGTTCGGCGCAGTGGGTTTTTCCACTTTCCCCCATCTAATTGCCTTGGAAACCTTTTCAATACAAGTCTCCAGATCAATTGGTGTCATCTTCATTCCGGAGACGATTTCGTCATCCGTTCGCACACAGTTCTTTAATCGAAATTCTACCGGGTCCATGCCAATCTGCTCTGCCAGCTGATCCATGATCTGTTCCAGACCCCAGTGGATTTCCGGCATGCCAAATCCGCGCATAGCGCTTCCCACCGGGTGATTAGTATATACACAAAGCGAGTCAGCTTTAACATTGGGCACATTATAGGGACCAGTGCAGGAATAGCCAGCTGCTCGGGCAATATTTACCCCATAGTCATTGTAAGCCCCGCCGCCAAAATAATACGTAAGTTCCATTCCCAGCAGAGTTCCATTTTTATCACAGCCTACCTTGATATCGGAAACCAGCGATTGGCGAACCGAAGTGCCGACAAATTCTTCTTCCCTGGTCAGGCGCAGCTTGACAGGTCGTCCTTCAACTGCCTGGGCCATAACCACTGCACAGGCTTCCATAGTAACGCCGGCCTTGCCACCAAACCCACCTCCTACCAAAGGAGCAATCACCCGTAATTTACTGTGGGAAATTCCCAGGCATTGGGCAATCATATCGCGCATGGCAAATGGCGATTGAGAACTGGCCCACAAGGTAATCTGGCCTGATTTTTCGCTCAGCGCGATCGAGGTATGGGTCTCCAGCGGCACATGTTCAATGGGCGGCAGTCGGAACTGCTCTTCAGCGATTGCCTCACAATCAGACCAACTCGCCTCAACATCCCCTTTGCGAATTTTAAAGTGTTCAGAAATATTGGTTCCTGGCTCCGGGAAAATAAAATTCGCCACGGCGTAACTGCCAAGGTCTGGGTGGAGCAAAGGAGCGTCCGGTTGGGCGGACTCCACCGGGTCATACACAGCTGGAAGAACCTCATACTCAATTTTCACTAATTTAACGGCCTCTACAGCTATATCTTCTGTGGTCGCTACCACACCAGCCACAGGTTCTCCAAAATAACGAACCCTCTTTTCCGCAAATATAGGTCGATCAATCAGATACAAACCCAAACGGGCGCTGAGATCTTTTCCGGTAACTATTGCTCTTACTCCCGGGAGCTGTTCTGCCTCTTTTGTATCAATTGATATAATAAGCGCGTGGGGATGGGGACTGCGCACAAGCCTGCTGTGAAGCAAATTAGGTCCAAATGGAATATCGTCTACAAAGACAGCGCAGCCGGTAACTTTATCAATTGCATCTGTGCGACGGACGCTCTGCCCAATTAAACTTG
This sequence comes from uncultured Anaerolineales bacterium, assembly GCA_964532455.1. GTDB lineage: Bacteria > Chloroflexota > Anaerolineae > Anaerolineales > UBA11858 > B10-G9. The sequence goes on along the minus strand of CAZHHT010000020.1, from coordinate 25,229 downwards.
ATTCGGAATTTTTCATCTCGTACCTCCATTTCTGGAAGCTTTCAATATCGCGTCAATGATCCTCTGGTAGCCCGTGCAGCGGCATAAATTCCCGATCAATGCTTCCTGAATATCTGTCTCCGAGGGATGAGGGTTTCGCCTTAACAATGCCGTCGCCGACATCAGCATTCCTGGTGTGCAGTATCCGCATTGTACGGCATTCAGATCTACAAACGCCTGCTGAAGCGGGGTGAGCTTCCCGTCTTCCGCCAAGCCCTCCACAGTGGTGATTTCCCTGCCATTCAGCTCGACGGCAAGCACCAGGCAGGAGTTCATGGGCTCACCATCCACCAGCACTGTGCAGGCACCGCATTCTCCTGCTTCGCAGCCATTTTTTGTGCCGGTAAAACCTAACTTGTCCCGCAGCACATGCAGCAGAGTCATATTGGAGGGGACCTGAAGCTGCTCTTCTGTTCCATTAATAATCAACGAAATTGTATGTATAACCATAATTATCTCTCTTCTCGGATCTGTACCATCATGAAATTACCAATTGATTCCAGACTTCTTTGAGTCCTTTGAAAGTTAGATTATTTACCATTTTCTTTTGATAAAGTGCCGTAGCCCGAACATCTTCAATCGGAGCAGAAACCTTCATGGCTTCACCCGCAGCCTGGCGCAGGATATCATCACTTAATGGAGCTTGGGCTAAAAACTCTTCAACCTGGGGCACTCGATAAACCGTCGGTGCGGTTGAGTTGATTCCAATCCGAAATCGAATACCGGCAGGCACCTCAGAATCTGGATATCCCAATACCGCTACCCCTACAATTGCCAGATCCCCCATTTTTGACCTGCCTAATTTTAGATAACGACCCACAGCACCTGACGGCGGGTTCGGGAAATGCACAGCAGCCAGGAATTCATACTCTTTAAGAGCCGTTTTTCCAGGTCCTTCCCAAAATTGATCCAGCGCCATCATCCGTTCGCCATCAGGTCCAGAAAGGAATACCTCCCCCTCCAAAACCAGGGCAGCTGGAGCCATATCCGCACTGGGAGAAGCATTGCATATATTTCCTCCCAGGGTTGCGCGGTTGCGCACCTGGTAATTTCCAATGGTATCCGCAGACTGGCTTAATATCTGAAAGTGATCTTTTACGTCTGGATGCGCGGAGAGCTGATTCAGGGTGACTGCCGCCCCAATATTGATTCCCTTTTTCTTGTCATAGGAAATATCTTTGATGCCTGGTAAATGTTTTAGATCTAATAAAATGCCAACACTTTCATTTCGGTCCCGCATCTGGACGAAAAGATCTGTTCCTCCCATCAGCAGTTTTACTTCATCTCCCCTTTCCTTTAACAGGCGAAAAACATCCTGAGCCGATTCCGCCTTCATGTAATCAAAATCTGGTAAACCGGGACGTGCCAACATAAGAAAAACCTCCTACTGGTCCTTAGAGTCGCTTGCTCTTCCTGCCTTAATCACTTAATTAATAATTCCAGCCTTACTAACCCCCTGATTGTAAATGGATCATAAATCTTCTTGTCACCTCTAATCTGCCCTGTCACCCAAAAAAGTGAGTAATAAGAGAGATTTTTAGATTATACACCCCTGAAAGTGTGCTGTTCAGTTACTATTTTCCTATTCTTTATTGCGCCTTGTCAATAACAAATGGGCATCCGCCTGGGAGGATGCCCATTCACTATTGTATTCTTTTTTTTTATAGTTCTGCAACCGCAGGCGGTTTGAAGATCAAGAAAACTGCATTAATCAAAATGCCCAAAACAGCCGCTGTTGCAATTGCCGGCAATCCATAAGGGAACACTCCCTGGAAAATCGGAATGGGCAGGAAACCGCCGTCGTATCCGATATTCCCGCCGATTCCTACAACCATGATCACCGCTCCAATCGCCAGGTTGCGGGGATTAAAGAGGCTGACTTTGTGTTCGACCATGAGTGCGATACCCTGCATACCGATTACGCCAAACAGGTAAATCGCCAGACCACCACTCACCGCCTGGGGAACTGAAGCAACCAGGGCTTCTAGCTTGCCGATAAAGCCCAAAATCATAGAGATAAAACCAGCCATTATCAGAACCGGTCCGGAATAGTTCAGCGTGATCGCCATCAACGAGTTGTTTTCACCGTAATTTGTACCGGCAGTAGAGCCGAACAAGCCATTGATAAAGTCGCCGATGCCGTCCAGAATCAGGTTGAATCCAATATGCTGATCCAGTTCATAGGGTTCTTCACCTATTTGTTCCGCATAGCGGTCCACATAAAGACTGATCTGGTACAGGTGGGCAGTAGATTCTGGAATCGTCGCAATTGCCATAATACTGATGCTGAAGATGGCAGTTACAACCATTGCTCCCCCGAATGTCGGGAAAGTGAAATGAGGGATAACCAGCCAGCTGGAAGCCGCAACACCAGAGAGGTCAATTAAACCGAATGGGATAGAGACTAGATATCCGGCAATAGCACCCAACAAGATGGGAATCATACCGACAAATCCCTTTCCGCGCAGGTAAACCGAAAACAGAATCGTGACCACCATAGTAACTATTGCCACCAGCCAATTTGTTCCAGCCATACCTAAAGCAGCGAATCCCAGACCAAAACCGATGATCCCGGCTACGGAGCCTGTAATGATGGGAGGCAGAACTTTATCGATAGCATCTTTCCCCACTACTTTGATAATGTAACCAATAATAATATTAATAACACCTGTTACCAGGATTCCTGCCTGCATTATACTAATTAACTCATCGCTGGCTGGAACACCCCACTGAGCGTTGGTAATTGCCAGGTAGGCAGTCAGGTAGCTGAAGCTGGAGCCATAGTAAAGGGGAATGAATTTCCCGATTCTCCACTTTGACAAAATCAGCGCCACGATGGTCGCCATGCCGGCTACAAACAGCACAGTTGAGACATGGAACCCGGTGAAAAGAGCACAGAACACGGTAGCCGGGAACATAGTCAACACATGCTGGAAACCGAGAATGATCATTTCCCCAATCGGGGGCACTTCATTTGGAAGGTAACCTGGTATTTTTCTATCTTTAATCGCCATTTATTCTCTCCTTTGAAGATAATAAGTACCTAAACGAACCTCAAGATCTGGTCTCTTTCCCAAACTAGGTAAACATTTTATTTCCGGTTTCACCTCCTTTTCCCAGGCAAGGACTGCTTTAGATAGACCAAGTCAAACGGAATCCAATATTTCCAACAAATATTCTAAACGAAGGTTACGATATCTAGGTAAAACTGAAAATAAGTATTAAACCAATAATTGCCAGAATTACTATTCCCAAAAGCCATTTTGCCCGGGGCGCAGACAATATACTTCCCACTAAATCCTTCGCAGCAGTGGCGGCGTAATCTTTCTCGGAAGCCCCCTTGTATTCAGCTTCCCTTCCTTCTGCCTCTGCTGCAGTTCGTTCAGCTAAAACCTCGTCCAACATGTTAAAAGCCTGATTAATAATGCTTTTGCTCACTGTATCGATCAACCGTTGTCCAACACCAGCTAATTTCCCCCCGATTTGAACCTCGCCGGTATATTTCATCAAGGTACTGCGGTCACCCTGATCACTCAGGATGATATCTCCGATTCCCTTCAGGAAACCCGGTTTCCCACGCCCATCTACGGTCATTGTATAGGTTTCGGGAAAGTTCTCTTTGGAAATTACCAGGTTGCCAGAAAACTCCCCTGTGACGGGTCCAACCCGGACGTTCATAACCGCTTCATATACATTTTCACCAACGGCTTCCATTTTTTTAGTTCCGGGCAAAGCCGCCGCCATCACATCCGTATCCCGAAATAAATCCCAGACCTGCTCCCGGGTTCCCTTGAAGATATGTTCTCCTTCTACTTTCATGAGTCATCCTCCTGCTTATGAAGCAGTTCATATAACCGGTTGGGGCTAAGGGGAGTTTCCAGGATCTCTAAATCATAATCATAGAGCGCGTTTTCCAGAGCCTGAGCAAATGCGGCTGGTACGGGAATCGCCCCGGCTTCACCAACACCCTTGGTACCTAGTTCATTATTGGGTGCGGGGGTATTGGCATGGTGGACCTCAATGTGCGGCATTTCAGTCGAACCGGGAATTAAATAATCCATCAGGCTGGCGTTTAACAGCTGACCATTTTCATCATAATGAAGTTTTTCATAATAGGCGTTACCAATACCCATCGATACTCCGCCGTGTATCTGGCCTTCAACAACCAGGGGATTGATCATGGTACCACAATCCTCCACAGCGATGTACTTCCTGATATTTATCATCATCGTTTCCGGATCGACTTCCAGGATCATGCCATGAACTCCAAAAGCTGTCGCTCCAAAGGCTGGTCCAAAGTATTTAGTAGATTCCAAACCGGGTTCCGTTCCCGGTTCAACTGCGCCGCGCAAGGGATTCGCGAGCAATGCCAATTCCCCCAGACTGATAGACTGATCTGGCACATCAGCCACCCGGACCATACCGTCCTCCAGTATTAGTTCCTCTTCAGGAGTTTCCAGGATTTTACTGGCCAATTTAAGCACCTTCTGGCGAACATCGCTAGCTGCCGCATTAACTGCGTTGCCCGCGACTACTGCTCCCCGGCTGGCAAAAGTGCCGGTTCCCCAATGAAACTCCGCCGTATCTCCCGTCACCACGCTCACATCAGTGACCTCAACACCCAATTGTTCAGCAATGATCTGGGCAAAGGAAGTCATATGGCTCTGTCCCTGCGTTCCTACACCAGTTGCCGCGCTGATCTTTCCACTGGGCTCAACAGAAACCCTGGCTCCTTCGTAGGGACCAACCCCCGTGGTTTCAACAAAGGGCACAATACCAATCCCTACATGTTTTCCTTCTGCCCGTAAGCGCGGCTGTTCATTTTTGATAAAATCCTCATATCCCAGCATTTCTAGCGCTTTATCAAAAGCAGGTTCATAATTCCCACTGTCAAATATCAGAGGTACAAAGGCCTGATCGATGATTTTATGATCATAGGGAAAAGCATCCGGGGGGATAAAATTCATCCGGCGGATTTCCATTGGATCGATCTCTAATTCTCGGGCAGCGATATCCATCATCCGTTCAGCTATATAAATCCCCTGCGGCCGCCCTGCGCCTCGCACTGGCGTAACAATGGTTTTATTGGTGAACACCACAGTCAAATCACTGGAATAATTCGGTACATCATAAGCTCCCATAGAATGTGATTGAGTATTAAGGGGAGTGGTGAGGCCATAGGGATTAAACGCGCCCGTATCATGGATAAGCTTTTGTTTGATGCCAAGAATAAGTCCCTCTTTGGATAAAGCCATTTCCACTTCGTGGATTTGTTCCCGTTCCTGGGTGGTAGCGTAAAAATTTTCCCGGCGGTCTTCGATCCATTTAATCGGTACCCCCAGCTTCATTGAAATCCAGGGCAGCACCATTTCTTCCGCGTAGAACATCATAATTTTGGGTCCAAATCCCCCGCCCACAAATGGAGCCACGACCCGCACCTGGTGAGTTCCGAGCCCTAATCTGGCAGCCAGCCCATTCCGAATTGGGATGGGTGACTGGGTAGCATCCCAGACAGTGAGATGCTGGTTCTTCTCGTCCCAATCGGCTACGATTCCCCTGTTCTCCAATGCGGCAGCAACCCCGCGGTCAAGATGGAAACGGCGGTTGATAACCAGATCAGCTTCCTTCCGGGCACTCTCATAATCTCCCTTATTTTGTATAAGGTGTGCGGCTAAATTTGTATCCAGATCATCATGAACCAGAACGCTCCCCGGTTCCAAACATTTTTCCAGGTCTACTACAGCCGGCAATGGTTCAAATTCAACCAGGATCTCCTCGACTGCATCCTCAGCAATATAGCGGCTCTCGGCAACGACAACCGCAATGATTTCCCCGGCATGTTTAACTTTGTCTTTTACCAATGGAACCTGCCGACGGGAATTAAACACCACATTTTCCAAAGTCGGCGGTGGAGAAACCAGGGGAGGTCCCGGTTCCCAGTCATCGCCCATATCTTCTGCAGTATAGACTGCCACCACACCGGGAATTTCCAACGCTGGATTGACATCTATGCTGATCAATTTGGCATGGGCATAATCGCTGCGAAAAAAAGCGGCATGAAGCATGCCAGGTAAACTCACATCACCTACAAATAATGCCTGACCGGTCAGCAAGCGGGGATCTTCAACCCGTTTAACTCGTTTTCCGATTACTTTATTTGTCACAACTGCACTCCTCTTTGATACTCAATTCATACGCAACCTTGATCATCAAATCAACCGGTTCTCAAGCATTCATTTTTTCCGCAGCCAATTTCACAGCATCAATGATATGTTGATAGCCAGTACAACGGCAGAGATTACCGGAGATAGCTTCCCGGATTTCCTCTTCTGTGGGATTCGGATTTTTTTCCAGGTAGGGGACCAATGTCGTTAATATACCGGGCGTACAGAAACCGCACTGCAGGGCGTGTGCTTCCCGGAAGGCTTCCTGTAAGGGGTGAAGGTCATCCATGGTCCCTAATCCCTCAACAGTAAGTATCTCATGACCATCAACCTGGGGGGCAAATAACAAACAAGACCGTACAGGTTCCCCATCAAGTATAACTGTACAGGCGCCGCAGACTCCATGTTCACAGCCGACATGAGTGCCTGTTAATCCCAGATCATCTCTGAGAAAATCACTTAATAAGGTTCGAGGGTCAACTGATCGTTGATAGGGAGTTCCATTGACAGTAACCGAAATGGTAAATGTGTTTTCCATGGTGATCTCCTTATTTTCCGCCCTTGGCCCGTTGATAAGCTTCTGCTAAAGCCCGTCGGGTGAGAACATTTGCTAGGTGCCGTCGGAAATCAGCGGTAGCGTGAATATCACTCCCGGGATCAATCTCTTCTGTGGCAGCTTTTTCAGCCGCAGTAACAATTAAATCCTCACTAATTTCTTGGTCCTGAAGCAGCGCCGCAGCTTCCTCAGCCACTATCGGACCATCTCCGGCGCTCAAGTAAACCAATCTGGCAGCCTGGCAGCGGTCTTTTTTATCCAGGGTCAATACAACCGCGACACCAATCAGGGCAAAATCATGCGGACGGCGGGCGACTTCTTTAAGCGACCAGCCGGATCGCGCAGGTAAGCCTGGGATTTCAATTTCAACTAACAGCTCTTCTGGTTCCAAGGATGTCATCAGCATTCCTACAAAAAATTCGCTGGCAGGAACCCAACGTTCTCCTTCTAGATTCTGAATTTTGAAGCGGGCTTCCAGAGCAGTTGTTACTGCGACCAGTTCTGCTGAAGAATCCGCATGGGCAAGACTTCCGCCAATTGTGCCCCGGTTGCGGATCTGGGGAGTTGCGATTTGAGGTATGGTTTCATGAAGCAAGGGGACACGTTCTTTGATTTGAGAATCGCTTTCAGCCTGACTGTAACGAACCATCGCCCCCAGGCGGATTCCTTTTTCATGGGTTTGGATAAAAGAAAGCCCTGGGATGTTATTAATATCCACCAACACTGCAGGCTGGACAAGGCGAAAATTCATCATAGGTACCAGGCTTTGTCCCCCTGCTAATACTTTCGCATCGTATCCATGTTCATTTAATAGGTCTAGAACTTCGGAGACTGAGGTTGGAGCGTAATACTCAAAAGGTGCCGGTTTCATAGTCTAATCTCCAATGTTGGAATCGCCGGTGCATTCCATTATATATTATGTAATATATATTATGTGAAATTCTTGTTAATCTTTGAGACGGTCAAGCTCTCTCCGCAGACAATTTTCCAGGGTTGTCGGTTGACGACCAAGCAGCCAGCCAAGCACAAGGGAATTTCCACTAAAACCAAACTCCTTGTAATTCTGGAACATTTTCAGTAGAGTATATCTTTGATAGGATCCCAGGCCATTTTTTAAAGCCTGAGTTTCCCAGGTTTTATAAGGAATTCTCTGAGTTTGAATATCTTTGCCAATCACTTCGCTTAAGACCGCTGCAACTTGGGCCTGGGTGATCGGTCCCGTCCCTACCAATTCATAGATCGCGCCTGTATGGCCAGGTTCAGTGAGCACTATTGCAGCAGCTTGAGCAAGATCCTCCAGATCCACCAGGCAGATTCCTGTTTCAACTGGATATGGCACTCGATAAACACCTCCCTCAAGGAGTTTAGGGATAAGTGAGGTAATATTCTGCATATAGGCTGTTGGCTGCAGGATAGTGAAGGGCAGACCGGATTCAATTAAGAGCTCTTCAACCCGCAGCTTCAACCAGTGGTGGGGCATGGCTTCAATCTGGGGATGTAAAACCGAGTGGTACACAAAATGCTTTACACCGGCTTCTTTGGCAGCCTGAATGACTCCTGCCCCAATATCCACCTCCCCGGGATGCACATTTGGACAAATATGGTAAACAGCCTCGACTCCTTCCATAATCTGTTGGAGATCATTTAAATTGAGCAGATCTCCCAGGTAGATTTCGCTAACTCCGGCTGATTCAACCGAATCCTGATATTCTTCTTTATGAACCAAGGCCCGAACAGATGCTCCAACGCTGACCAGCGCCCGAGTAACTGCCTGACCTGTTTTTCCAGCTGCTCCAGTGACAAGAATCATAATTTTCTTATTCCGATTCCTTAAACGCTACAAATCGCGCCCAACAGGAAGCCAGCTCCATCCCTTTTTGTACAAAACAGCCGATATAGTAACGCCCACTTTCCATATCCGCCAGATCGGCTCCCAGGTTTTCGGCGTGGATGATCCCTTTGGGGAACAGGTTTAGGTGCATATCCTGGTAATACTTGTCCAGCGGGTAAATCTCATCCCAGCCTTTTCCATACTGTTCAATTAACTTTTGATCTGCTTCCTCAAAAGTTTTGGGATGCCAGAGTCGCTGGATGGTGTTCATGGGATGTTCCATAGCCACACAATCCACAGCCAACCATTTTATTTCCATATCCAGACACCAGTCCGCAAAATCAGGTGAGGGCCCTGGATGCCTGATCATGTAGCGGAATTCATCGGAATCCGGACTATTCCAGCCGTACTTGTGATAACCGGTTTTAATAACCAGGATATCCCCTTTCTTAACCTCAGCAACCTGTTCAACCATTTCCGGGGTGTAAACGCTAGTATCGCTGACGAACTCTGAAATATCCGCAACTACCCCGGGGCCGAACCACTTTTCAAAAGGAGTCTCACCAATGGTCAATCCGCCGGAGTGGAAATGAACCTCTCCGTCCATATGAGTCGCTAAATGGAAGCTGGCCCGGCAGTGAGCGTTGTTCCTGCCTAGTCCAAAATACTGTCCGCCCACACGTTTGGTGTAATTTACACTTAAGGGGATATAGTTGGCCCATTGGGGAGTCTGGACGCTGAACGGCAGGGTCATATCCAGCATTTCCATTTCGTGCATCTGGTCAAAAAAAACCTTGGGCGTCATGCCGTCGGGCGCCTGCAAGGCGACTGCCCTGCTCCAGGAGGATTCAACTTCCATAAACGGGATGGGGAAAATCATGATCCAGGCCCGCTGGTTTTTTAGTTGATCGATCTCTCCGCCTAATGATTCCGCCAGCAGCAACCTACTTTTTGGCATGGTGATATGAGTGAGTTTGTGATACCACTCCGGGGGGTACATTTCGTCCCAGGTTTTCCCCTGGGTTTCCTTCAACTTAGCTTCCGCCTTTTCAAACTCCCGGGTGTGCATGTACCGCAAATTGGTGTTCATGGGATGTTCGACGCAACCGCAATCCACCCCAATGAGTTTTAACTTCAAATCCAGTGCCCATTGGAAAAATTCCGGCGAGGGACCAGGATGGCGGAGATAATAGCCGAATTCCTTATTCTCAATCCCTCCCTGCGCATCCGGGTTGGGAATATCCGGCTGGTCCCAACCGTATTTATGGTAGCCGGTATTGATGATCAGTATATCCCCTTCCTTTACATCCACCTTATTAGTGATCATTTCCGGTGTGTAAAGACTGTAATCCGAAACCTCATCAGAGATATCGGCCACCACCCCTTCCCCGGACAAATCGGTCAGCGGAATATCAGCAATCGCCCTGGCGCCCGAATGAAATGCCCGGGGACCGACCAGATGAGTGCCGGTATTGTTGCTCCACTCAATTTGCTGCCCGTTCGCCCCCTGACCTCCGCCGAATGATCCGGTTAATCGTTTAAAGAAGTGAACTTGCAGCGGCATCTCCCCGGGAAACGGGGGTGTGAAAATACTCAAGGCTTGCGTCAAATCAAACATCTTGGCGCTATTCAGCAGATTTATACCCTTTTCTCTACCCATAACCATCCTCCCTGACTCAGCTATTATTTTCAGAGATCACTGCTCTCTTACCCTATTTGATAATGTTCTGCAAAAGCTACCAATGCTTCCTGGAATAACGAAATTGGGGGCCGGACCAAACCCGCGCCCACCTGTCCGACTCCGGCATCCTTATGGGCAATGCCGGTGTTAATGCGGGGAGTAATTCCTTTTTCTACAATTTTCCTTAAATCCATTCCTGTGGGAGTGCCCCGGAAATCCAGGGCTGGAATTGTGAAGAATTTATGTTCCGTGTAAGTAATCTCGTACATTTCCAGGGTGGTGTTCAGGGCATCTTGTGGCGTTCCACTCACAAAATTGACGATCGCCGGTGCAGTCGCCATGGCAAATCCTCCAATCCCTACAGATTCCGTAATCGTGCTGTCTCCAATATCCCCGCTGGAATCTTCTTCTGTAAATCCGGGGAAATAAAGCCCTTTTGGTGTCGGAACAGGGGCTGTGAACCAACGCTCACCCAGGCCGCTGATCCGGATTCCAAAGTCGGTCCCATTGCGCGCCATCACACTGATTATTGTGCTGCCTTCAATGCCGTGACCGGCATCGGACATCGCTTTGCAGGCTGCCATGACCGGGTTTAGCACGCTTAATGCGTTATCTCCCAGGGAAGCAATCACCTCGGAGGCCACCGCTGGATCCTTGGAGACCTTCGCGATAAATGGAGCAAGTTTAGCGGTAAACATAATGGATCCGGCTTTATTGCGGTTGTGTCCTTCATCCCCCATATGCAAGGATTCGGCTAACAGCGCCCGAATGTCAATTCCACCGCTGGCTTTAATCGCCTCTTTAAGTAGCGGAGCCATGACATCTTCCATCCAGCGAAGTTTGTTAATCACTTCTTCACTGTATGCACCATAGCGCAGCACTTTTCCATAGCCTTCATTTAAATTTGAGTAGGCATAATTCTGATGGGTTTTATTTTCCAGGATATAAACCGACATTGACGGGCAGATAATCCCTGCCATCGGCCCAGCGGATTGGTGATGGTGGCAGGGTTCAAGTTGAATCTTCCCGGATTCAACCAGCTCTTGAGCTTCTTTCATGTTTTTTGCTTTGCCCTCAAATATCAGCGCACCAGTAATTGCTCCGCGCATGGGACCTGAGGCTCGCTCCCAGGTGATCGGCGGTCCCGCATGCAGCAGCAAGTTGTCCTTCATTCCTGGTATCACATCGATCGCTTTACCCAACCCAACCAAAATGGGTCGGGCCTCCATCATTCGCTCCACAGTCTCTTGATTTGCTTTTTCAATATCCATTCCAATCTCCTTTCCTTTCTTCCTCAAAGTTATTATGAATAGATCAGGATTCCTTACGTGGGTAACGTTTTCCTGGTTCAAACTTTGATTTGGCTTCTTTTAATATTTCCTCGTATAGAGCAAGGTTGCGATCTTCCAGGTGATCAAACGGCTGGATACTTTTACTACCCCAGGTAATGTAGCGCAGCGGGTCTGGGTCAAGTTTGGCAGCGATGATCTCCTCCGTTCCCCTGGCCTGCGCCAGCCGCCAGGCAATGGGATTAACGATCATGCTGTGCCCGAAATAATAATTTCCAGCCGCATCGGGCCCCAGCATATTGGTGCCAATCATGTAAACATGATTGTCATAGGCTCGGGCGCAATTGGTGATGTACCAGATGTCATAACTTCGCAGTAATGCAGAGGGTCTGACAATGATTTCAGCGCCTTTGACCGCCAGCAGCCGGGATAATTCCGGGAAATCGCCATCATAACAAATAATCATGCCGATATTACCCAAATCGGTTTCATATACATTGGCCTGGGTCCCAACTTCTGTCCATCCCCCCGAATCCCTCCGTTCACCTGGGAACGGATGGGTTTTGTCGTAGATACCAATGATCTCCCCATCCGGTCCAATTAAAAGGGAGGAATTAAATATTTTTCCTCTTTCAGCAGCCCTCCGGTAGGTGGGCCAAACCACATGAACGCCCAATTCCCTGGCTGCAGCCTGGATTTCTTCAGATAAGGCCCCAGGCACTTCATCTACCAGATTCCATAATTCCTCGGGTGTCAGGGCTGTATCAAACCCAGTGGTAACCGTCTCTGGAAATACAATCAGCTCTGCCTGGTATTCTATTACGGCTTTTTTCAGCCATTCGACACCTTTGGTTATATTGGCTTGGGGATCGTTGGGAGTAATTGCAATTTGCACACAAGCCGCTGTAAATTCTTTCATCAAGAAGCTCCTCTTTTACCTCTTCATCTTCTCTAACAATGCCATTAAATCTGCATCCCCGCCAGCTGCGGGTTTCCAGTCCACCTGGACAACGCTGACATTTTGGGCAAACAGGCTTTCAGCGAAAGATTCCAGTCCCACATTTATTGCAGAGAATTCGCCGGTTAAAGATTCCAGGTCAACCGGTGTGAATGATCCGTTATTTTCCTGGCCTTTGTTTCCTTCCAGGGCCCGGAGCAAGCGTCCGGTAAACCTAACTGCATTGTCATTGCTGTGAAAAACCCGCGCCCCGGCTTTCAGAAATTGTTCTTCCTGGGATTTCATATCTTGAGGATCAGCGTCCGTGCCGGATAGTACGGTCACTACCTCCAGATAACGGCCGGCTTTATTTGCTTTGGAACGAACTGCCTTTATCGCCGGTACCAGCTCTGCAGCCGGATCCGGATGCGATCCATAGCCGAGAACAACATCTAAAAATATCAGGGCTGTTTCTGGATCCTCAGCCTCAGCTTCCAGACGCCGGATACGCAGTTCATGATCCATCATTGGATGCAGTCGGCCGACAGTAAACTCATCTTCTCCCAGGTCAACAATGGTATGCCCCTGGCTAACCAGTGAGTTTTTTAAACGATATTCTTTATTAATGGGTACATTTGAGTAAACATTTGGAAGATAATAAGCGAGGATTAATAAAGCTTCATAAGCCAGGGTTCCACCGGAGAATAAACCACGCAGATATCTCTGCCCGGAATTAAATTGATCTAAAGGCAGGTCTTCCTCCTGCTGAGGCAGCTCAAAATCAGCAGCCAGTTTCACCGCTGCTGCAGCAGTTTCATCAAAAGTGGTCGTAAAATGAAGGTTATCAATTTGATGCAAATTGGACCCATACCCGATAAAATTGATCACCACCGGTTTGCTTAACCTCCGTGCAAAGTTAATTATCCCATCCGCTGCTTCTGGATCGGGCGGTTTGGAGACCAGGACAATCACTTTGGTTTCCGGATCCCGATTCAATAATTCTAAACCCATCCGGGCTGTGAGCCCACCCACCCGGGAAGTCAGATCCCTCCCTCCGGTGCCGAGGGCATGAGTAAGTCCACTTCCCAACTGATGAATGCGGACTGAAACCTGCTGCAGCCCTGTACCTGAAGCGGCCACCATCCCGATGGAGCCCCTGAGGACCTGATTGGCAAAACCCAATCCAACCCCATTGATGATCGCGGTGCCGCAATCCGGTCCCATAACTAACAAACCTTTCTCGGCGCCTTTCTTTTTAAGGTCAATTTCCTCTTCCAAGCTGACATTGTCGCTGTAAAGGAAGACATGTGTACCGAGTCGCAGCGCTTCCCGGGAAACGCCGGCAGCGTAGCGACCTGGCACTGAAATTAAGGTCCATTTAGCATCCGGCAGCATCTTTGCCGCTGATTCCAGGCTTTTCGGCAGGAAATCTTGACCTGCTGTATCCCTGCTCCGCCTGGCAGCGACTAAATCATCCACCTGCTCAATCGCACTCCGGGCTGCTTTTTCGTTTTCAGCTTTGATCACAATTACCAGGTCATCTGCTTTGGCTCCCTTGATCTCAGCAACCAATAAGCCAATTTGATCCAGCAGATCCTTATTGGCTTCCGTGGCCATCACTACTCCCGCTTCAATGACCTTCGGCAGATCCGCAAGCGAGCGCTGCAGCTGCATCAAAATAACGGAATCGTAATATGCGCCGGTACGAATTTCTGTTTTTATAGAGGACATAACATCTTCCTGAATTATTTCTATATTTCCCGCGGGTTACCTTGACCCAGGTCCTTTAAGAATAACAAGGTTCTATCAATTTACCTGCGACCCAATTAATCAAAATTAAATTACACCTTTTTCCCGGAAAGAGTCTGCCTGATCCGGGCTGTAACCTAACAAATCCACCAAGATTTCCAGATTGTGCTCTCCTAGCCCCGGGGGGGGGTGATGGATTTCAGCTGGCGTGCGGGATAGTTTATATGGAAAACCGGTCAGGGGAATCAATCCAGCATTCGGATGTTCAACCTCTAAGACTAAATCACGCGCACCCACCTGTAGATGATTAAACACATCTGGAATCTGGTTGATCGGGCCGCAAGGTAAACCGGCCTCACGGAAAATATTCAGCCATTCTTCAGCCTTTCGCTCAGAGAAAGATTGGTTCAAATGCTTTACCAGATCAGCGCGATTTTTTACCCGGTCCTGGTTGGTTTTAAACCGTTTGTCCTCTTTATACCCAGGATGGCCGATCACATCACAAAGAAGTTCCCACTGCCGCAGATTGGCAGCGCCGACCACAAATCCTTTATCCTGGGCCTGAAACGCTTCATAGGGAGCAATATTGGGATGGGCATTTCCCAATCTTTTTGGTGGACTCTTGCCAACCAGGTAATTGGATGCGACATTGGACAATAATGCTACTTGAGAATCAAGCAAGGAAACATCGATATGCTGCCCCTGGCCTGATTGAACGCGTTCATAGAGGGCTGCCATGATTGCAGAAGCAGCAAACATCCCGGAGGTGATATCAATGATCGGAATCCCCACCTTGGACGGTGGTCCGTTGACAGGCCCAGTTATCTCCATCAAGCCACCTTCGGCCTGGATAATGGCATCATAACCAGGCAGTTCTTTATAGGGTCCTGTCCGACCGTATCCGCTGATTGAGCAATAAATTAATCCAGGGTTTTCCGCGGTTAGATCCTCAACACCCAACCCCATTTTATCCAATATGCCTGTCCGGTAATTTTCAATAAAAACATCAGAAACCCGAACCAGTCGCCGGATGATTTCCTGTCCTTCAGAATCTTTCAGGTTGACGGTTAGACTGCGTTTATTCCGGTTGGCGGAGAGGAAATAAGCCGACGTTCCCGAATACGGACCGTAAGCCTTCCCCACAAACGGCGGTCCCCACCCGCGGCTTTCGTCTCCTGAACCGGGACGTTCAATCTTGATCACATCAGCGCCAAAATCCCCCAGCATCATCGTACAGTAGGGTCCAGCCATAGCCCGGGTTATGTCTACAATCCTGATGTTTTTAAGTGCTGACACTATCGTCTCCTCAAGACAAATGTTTTTTCCCACAACCTTCACAGTGGATTGTGTAGAAACAAATTCGGTTCCTGCTCCAGAACGATGGAAGCGAAATCAGATGGGACATAAAAATCGTTATAGTATAAGTCCAATACCCTCCTACCGGAAGTCCAATAAGAAACGTTTGGTAGATAAAATTAGTATACCGTATTTGAGGGGGTATGTTCAGTTTTTTTTAAACCTGTACTATACGGGTTGGGGGGGACGGGTTGGGGAGGGTTGACAAATCTCCCATCCCCATATAGACTACAAGATAAGCTTTAGTTGAGTAAAAAGGATGAAACAATCGTGAGTACCTTATTCCTGGGGGTATTAATGGCGTGTGTGATGAATATGGTCATGCAAATGGGCTTGTCCCGCCCACATTTGATTCGGGCAGTCGTCCACCCGGGGAATTCTCGCTGATTAATCTTCGGAAAAATGACACCAGGCTGTCCGTCACGGACAGCTTTTTTTTTGTTATTCTTTATCGTATCGGGAGTTTACTATGAAGAGGAATATTCTTATTGCAGTTGCCTGGCCGTACGCCAGCGCTGACATACATGTAGGGAATATCACCGGATCTTATTTGCCGGCAGATATCTACGCCCGTTTCCATCGCCTTCAAGGCAACGATGTGTTAATGGTATCCGGATCTGATTCTCACGGCACACCCATCACCGTGCGTGCGGATGAGGTTGGAAGCACTCCGGAAGAAGTTTACCAAGGGTACCATAAAAGATTCCTGGATTTATTCCAAAAATTGGGTTTGAGCTACGACCTCTTCACCACCACTCACACAGAAAACCATTTTCGGGTTGCGCAGACCATGTTCAGCGCCTTGAAAGAAAAAGGGTACATGTATGCCGAAACTCAGAAGCAGTGGTATTCAACCTCGCAGGAGCGTTTCCTTCCCGACCGTTATGTGGAAGGAACCTGCTATATCTGCGGATTTGATAACGCCCGGGGAGACCAATGTGATCAATGCGGGAACCTGTTAGAGGCAAACGAATTGATTAATCCCCGATCCAAGATGGATGGGTCAACTCCGGAACTGCGGGACACAGAACATTTTTATCTTGACCTGGGAGCGCTCCAGTCCCTGATCGTGGAATTCCTGAAAGAACGCAAAGACTATTGGCGGCCGAATGTCATCCGGCAGTCCCTGGGACAAATCCTGGCTGAAGATTTGCACGGACGGGCCATCACCAGAGACCTGAAATGGGGCATTCCGGTACCGGTTAGCGGCTGGGAAGATAAACGCCTCTATGTCTGGTTTGAAGCAGTCATTGGTTATCTTTCAGCTGCAATAGAATGGGCCGCTCTTAGCGGGGATGAAGAGCGCTGGAAGGACTGGTGGTACAACAGCGACAGCCGGACATATTATTTTATCGGCAAGGATAATATCCCTTTTCATGCAGTCATCTGGCCGGCGGAATTGGCCGGAGTGGGGAATACATTTGGTGCCCTGTTTGACGAAGATGATAGGAGGGACCTGGTTCTTCCTTATGATGTTCCAGCCAATGAATTCCTTAATTTGGAAGGAAAGAAAATTTCCGGCAGCCGGAACTGGGTGGTTGACGGGCTTGATTTTCTCTCCCGTTATGACCCGGATCCTCTTCGATACTACCTGACTGCCAATATGCCTGAGACCAGAGACTCCGATTGGGAGTGGAAGGAGTTTGTCACCCGAAATAACAATGAGCTGGTCGCCACCTGGGGCAATCTAGTCAACCGGGTATTGTCTTTTGCGCACAAACAATGGGAAGGTAAGATCCCCGATCCGGGAGACCTGCGCCCGGAGGACAAGGCTATCCTGGATGTTATTCAGAAAGGGTTTGAAAAAGCAGGGGACCTGTACAACAGGGTAAAACTGCGGGCAGCCCTGACTGAGACCATGCGGCTGGCCGGCGAGGTAAACAAGTACATCGATAATCAGGCTCCCTGGTTTGAGATTAAAGAAGATAAAGCTGCAGCAGGGAAAACTATTTTTACTGCAATCAGGGCAATTGATTCACTAAAAATTCTCTTTGCGCCAGTACTCCCCTTTAGCTGTGAACAGCTGCATCAAACGCTGGGATACGAGAAGCCGCTCTTTGGGGAACAATACACTGAGTCTGTGGACGACAATCTCGGCTCACATGAGGTGCTGCGCTATCGAGGGGGGGAAGTTTGCTGTAAGTGGAAACCAAGTGAAATCAGTCCAGGCAGTTCTTTCCGGGAACCGCAGCCGCTGTTCCAGAAACTGGATCCCGAAGTTGCGGATGAGGAATATAATCGGTTGGGATAATTTGGTTAAAACAAGGGAGACTTTTCGAGCTCCGGAACTCGAAAAAATAGATCCCAATGACCTAAAAAGAAAGTAACGAAAAGAAAATTCTATTCTTTATTAATCAATAATTGCTTTTTCTACATCCCTTGTCTCTGTGACAATCTTTATGATTCCGACAGCGGTGAATACCTTTATCACACCATGTAAAACTAACAGCCAGATAGAGGATAGAATTTGGTTGATGGCTAATAGCGGTGTAAGAAACATGGCGCCTATTATCAGGGGGATGTATTTCTTGATTGGCTTTATTTTCTCGGTAAATCCATCTATCATCCCCTGCATTTGTTCTTCCAATTCCTCCTCAACCTGACTTCGTTCATTAGTTGGAATCTGTGACAATGCTTGTTCCTTTAACGGACCCATGAAAATTTCCAAATAGGATGCTGGTATTTCAAAACCATTTTTATCGATCGCATCCTTGCTGCCAATAAATATACTTCCGCAGGCGACAATCAAAAGCGCAATTGAGAATAGACTAAGGGAATCCTTAAATGATTTGATAGAAAAACGAATACGTTCTTCTTGCTCCGCGTGAACGCAGTGAGCCGCATAGCAGCAGATAACGAAATAAAAAAACAAGATAATGCCCACGGTTAGTGTAAACTGCTGCCATCCAACAATGATTGAAATGGAAGAAATTAGAAATGCTATTATAGCAGCCCACAACGGCTTCATTAAAAGAGACACAATTCCGGCAGATATTATTACGCCTCCAAGGGAGATTAAAAGAAATACCAACTTTTCCAACAGCTCTTTGGATGGTGAAAGGATCAATTCATAGGACAAAGACAGCTGATTACACATCCTCCCCAAGAAATAAGACGTAGCAAGGTGGATGAATATAAATACACTATACTTTAACCATTTTGCTTTCATCTTGTCTCCTTTTGCACCCCTGAGTCAATGATTAAAAAAACTGTTGTGAAAACAACAGTTTATCGAGAGAACCACGCAACTATTTTTTAACAACCGCCTGTTATGCTTGACGTGGCAATGATCCGTCTACATGATTATGATTTCTATTATACTTTATTCAACATGTAGTATGAAAGTTGAGATTATTCCAATTTTTCTTGGTTTATTGAAATCATATCTATTTTCGATTATTCATCTACTCTTTTCTAGAGAAGCAGATAAAAATATAGCTGAGTCCAGATCCTTTAGATCAATACACCCTGGAAATGTTCTGGAAAGACCAGGCAGGTATTAATGAAAAGATTGTGAAATCTCCCCATTCATTCTCCTTTCCTGCTTCAAAGGCTTTAATTTGCAGGTGGTTTTTCGAGTGGCAGCTCAGCGAGCTCTCTGCAGGAAACCCTTTCTATAAACCGCAGCTGCTGTTCCAGAAACTGGATCCTGAAGTTGCAGATGAGGAATATAATCGCTTAGGTTAAGCAATAAATTCAGGGATCGGATTCCTTTAAATGAATCCGATCCCTCTTTTATTATTAAGGATTCACCACTAGACCCATAAACAAAACAGTGCCGGTCTCATGCTCCCGAATCAGGAACAAAAATGGGCGGTCCACAATAAGATCTATCGGGGATTCAGGCATGGAAGTCAAGCTCATCTCCACCGCAGTCGCGGCCGCGGCTTCTGTGCCTTCCTCATCCACGCTGACAAACGCTTTATGGAAGACATCAGAAATGAACAGGGCTTTTGCGCCAGTCATACCGGAAAAGTCTGCGGCATCGCTGAATGCAGTCGGCATACCCATGTCAGTTAGGATTTCCGCCAGGCTGATTTCAGTCTCAAACTCAAACTTGGGAAAGGTCAGTGCAACAGGTGAATAGGATAATCCATCCAGGATACGGTTGAGTTCCTCAATGGAAAACTGGTTTTTAAATTCCTCAAATTTTCCCCGATCCGGAACCACTACCAGCATGGAAACCTGGTTGCCAATGTAGGGTAATTCCACAACCTGGTAACCAGCCTCCTTTAGATACCGGAAGGATGCGTCATGCCCGGTCTTCATCATCTGGGCTAGAATTTCTTCCCCCTCCAACCCATAAAATATACCTTCCTCCGTCAACCCTTTTTCAAATTGCTCCGACCAGGCGGCTTTAAAATAAATCGCGTTACTCAACACAAGCCTGGTATCAGATGTAATGCTTCCCTGAGGGATTAAATCCTGGATTTTTTCCTTGGTTTCATCGCTTACCCACTGGTTGATCGCCAATCGGGATTCTTCCGATTGGGAGATAAAATCCAGCAGTCTTAAACCAGCCCCATAATTTTCAGCTAGCAAATCCAGAAAATCTTCCTCAAAATGAAAGTCCTGCTGTCCCCAGATGGCATTGGCAATATTCAACTGGAATGGCTCCCCCTGGCCCTCCGGGATTTCTATTTCCGCCAAGGAAGCCAGCTTTTGATCAAGCGCATTAAACGCTGGGTGCAGGCTTTCCTGGCCAAGGAGAAAACGTAAAGTGGCTGTCATTTCTTCGGCTGTACCTCCCTCTGCTCCCGCAGAGGTCATCGCCAGCGCAGAAGAAATACTGTAGGGGGAATAAAACAGGTTTCCTGGCTGAGATTGAAGTTGTTGGTAGAGATCGAAGGCAAATTGGGTATTTCCATCCGCCAATCTCTCCAGATCACTCCCTGGCACACCTCCTGCCTCAGCCCGCGGACGCTTGGATTCCAAAACCTGGGATTTTGAGGGTCCGGGTGAAACTTGACCAGGCGTGGCACATCCAGCTAAAAGCATGATTAACCCTGCCGCCAGCAGTTGATAAATGTTTAGGTGGTGGTTTTTATTAATTAGCATAAGTATCTCCATCAAATTGATTGACCTGATAGATTTTCATATTTAAGACGAAAAACAATGAGATTATGTTCCCTGAAATATAAAATTGGTCCAGGATCCCCTCCACGGCAACTCCATTTCCCCCTTCATCTGCTTATAGTAATACAATAAAAAACCCAACCAACAAGAGTTTTTTCATCTTCCAAAATAACCTTGTTGGTTGGGCAAACCGTTGGGCAATCACTCAACCCATAACCGGTTTTCCTTGTCGTTTTCTCGACAGAACCATCAGTTAGTCTAGTATTGAGCAATCTCCGGTGCCTGCATTCATAGCAGTACCAAACCCACGCGAAGCCAGCCAATCGGCCTGATCCTGGGTGAGCAGACCCAAATCAACAGCTTGAGTCAAGGCATCGATTCGAACCTGAGTCATAATCTCGCTGAATGAAGCAGCGTCAAAGCCCAGGCTGATGGCGATTTCAAAGACGGACTCACCAGCGGCCATACGGTCAGCCATTTCTGTAGAGGTGATACCCAGTTCAACTGCCAGATTCTCGTGGATTATGTCATCCAGTAAACCATCCAGGGCAATATTTTGCTTGAGTTCAAGATTTTGATTGACAGGCACACCAGTTCCCATACCAAGTTCTCCCTGGTAGTGGTTGCCTTTGAGGCCTAATCCTTCAGCGTCACCGTTTCCGGGGCCACCCTGGAAGGATTCGGCTGCCATTGCCGGGCTGGCGAAACTGAGTGCCAAAACTGAAATAGCTAGTACAGATAAAACGAGCATAGTTTTCTTCATAATATATTCTCCTTATATGGGTAATTGATCGTACTGAGGGACAGTATAAATGCCGATTATTCAGGAGATATTAAGAGAATGTGAGAATATTATGAAGCCTTAAACGACAAGAGACTTTGAACAGGGCTTACCGAAAAGTCCATATCGTTTTATATTTTTGTTATTAAAAAACTGAGGAGATTCTGGAAAGATCGGTCAGGTAAAAATAATAATATCGTAAACCCCTCCTAAGTCCGCGATAACCAATCGGTCTCGAATCCGGTAATCGTTAGATTTGAGGTAAATCAAACATAAAGTTCACTATGGTGTAAAGGCAAAATTTTGGAATAATTTCCCGGGAATCAAATTATTCCATGAAACTCACAACAGTAACCCCATCGCCCCCTTCATTCTCTTTTCCAGGCTCAGAGGCTGTGATTTGGGGGTGGTTTTCCAAAACCTGTCGGACTGCGCTGCGCAGCCGACCTCTCCCCATACCATGAATGATTCTAACCCAGGGCAGTCCTGCTAAAAATGCTCTATCCAGGTAATACCCCAGATTTTCCAGGGCTTCATCTACCGTCTGTCCGCGCAGATCAAGTTCAATTCCAGGCGAGGAGGGTTCTTTGGGTGTCCGCACAATGGATTGGGGTTCTATCTCCTGCTCAGTTTGTTCCTGATCAAGCGTGTGTTCCAGATCAGACTTTTGGGTCCGGACCCGGATAATTCCAACCTGCAGTTCTACACCCTCCCCATCAACAGAAAGCACTATCCCTTTTTTCCCCAGAGACCGGATATATATCCGATCCCCTTCCTGTATTGGACCCAACGGTCCCGGGATAACTGCCGCCTGTTTTCTACGGGGCACAGGTAGAGAAAGTTCTGCCTCAAGCAAGTCGGTTTCTTCCCTCAGTATCTCAATTTTCTCTCCCGGATCCTCTTCCCTTTCTATTTCTAATCTAATTTCCTTGATTTCCTCCTGTAATACCTGAAGGGAATTTCTCACCTCATCGCGGGTTTTTTCAAGGGCATCCTGTCTTTCGTCTTCGATCTCTACCAGGCGGTCAGCGAGTTGCCTGCGCAGACTTTCCGCTTCTTCCTGAGCTCCATCTGCTGCTTGTCTGGATTCTTCCGCTAACTTCCTTTGGCGATGGATATCATCCAGCAAGTCATCCGCGATCAAGTCCGCTGGATCCAATGTTCCCCGCGCCGCATTGATGATCTCCTTTGGAAGCCCCAGGCGGCTGGCGATTGCCAGGGCATTGGAACGGCCGGGAAGTCCAACCGTCAGATGATAGATGGGACGCAAACTTTTTAGATCAAATTCAACTGAAGCGTTAATTACGCCCGGAGTGGCGTGGGCATAAACTTTTAAATCCGGATGATGAGTGGTAACCAGGGTAGTGATGCCCCTCTCTAGTAAATTGGACATCAGGGATCGGGCTAAAGCTGCGCCTTCCTGGGGATCTGTTCCCGCCCCCAGTTCATCCAGGATAACCAGGGATCTCCGGTCAACATTCTCCAAAATACCGATAATATTGGTGATATGACCCGAAAAAGTTGACAGGGACTGTTCAATAGACTGCTCATCCCCAATATCTGCAAAGACATTCGAGAACAAGCTCAGCTCCGAAGCCGCAGATGCCGGAATATGCAGCCCGGTCTGTGCCATTAAAACCAGCAAACCGACTGTTTTCAGGGTTACAGTTTTTCCCCCTGTATTTGGACCGGTAATAATTAGCGCATATGTTTCGGAGTCGAGTGCGATATCAATCGGCACAACATCTAAGGGATCCAATAAGGGATGTCTCGCTCCAAAAAGGCGGAGTATTACACCAGGGTGTCCTTCTCCCATTTTCTTGGGGAAAGGATGGATAGTGGGCTGGAAGGCTTTAATCACAGCAGCATATCTTCCCCGGGCAAATGCCAAATCCAGGTCTGTCAGGGTATTTACCAACTCCCGTAATATCTCCGCCTGTTCGCCCACTTTTTGAGTTAGGTCCAATAGAATCCTTCGCACTTCATCCCGCTCATCCAGCTCTAATTTCCGGTAGCGGTTATTGGTTTCGACCATGGCTTGCGGTTCAACATAAATCGTTGCCCCAGAAGTGGATTGATCATGCACAATTCCTGGCAGATGCGCTCTGGCATCTGCTTTCAACGGCAGCACATAACGGCCGTTCCGCTGGGTGATGATAGATTCCTGCAGATACTTAGCAACCTCCGGCTTTTTTAGAATCTGGATCATTCGTTTTTTACGCCGGCTTTGCTGCACATTTAAGTCCCGGCGGATTTGACTCAGTTTTTGAGAGGCTGTATCCAGCACTTCTTCCTGATCCGAAATTGCTTTGGATATCAAACTGACCAGACCTATAGAATCGGGTAGTTGAGCGGAAAGTCCTTCCAGTTTTGGATATACCCCAGTTTCTTTGCTCATCAACCGCTGCAGGTTTCTGGCAGCAATCAACGTACCTTTTACCTGAAGCAAACGAGAGGGTTCCAGGATAATTCCCCGAACGGCGTCCTCAATTATCGGGCGCAGATCTCTTGCCCCTCCAACCGAAGTGCCGGGGTGCAGGGTTATCAGGGCCAGCGCTTCGGCGGTCTCCTCCTGAAGAGCCTGGACTTGATCAAGATCGGTTAGCGGCTGCAATTGGGCAGCACTTTCCCGGGCAGGATTAAAATGACACTGATCCGCCAAGGCAGCTAAAATCGTGTGATATTCTAATGTTGAGAGCGTCTTTTTATCCATCGGTGTCAGTGTACCATATTCACTAAACAGGTGTCGCTGTTAAGCGAGTAGTAAGCAGTAAGCAGTCACAGTTTGACCTTACTAACTACTGATTACTGCATACTAGCATTTCATATGCCCGCTCGAGTATAATCTATCCAAATTTCTATATACTTAACCCCACTAGTCACTGAAAATGTCCCGTCCGATTTGGTTTGTAAATTTTCTTAAATGGATCTACCCAACCCGCCAGGTTCTGGCGAAAATGACCAGAATCCCCTTGGTGGGAGAGATTGTCGACCATATCTTCTTCCGCGGGGATGAGGTATTTTTTTTACCGCTGAATCAAACCATTCAGGTGAATGCCCCTCTTGATTCACCAGAAAGCGTCATCATCCCTTCCCTGATAGTGGAGCATTACATTAACCAGGCAAACTACCATTGGATTATGGATTTTTGCATCTGCCGGGAAGGGAATGACTGCCAAGATTACCCTAAAAATTTGGGATGTATATTTCTAGGCGAGCCGGTTTTGCAGATCAACTCCAAATTGGGCAGACTGGTCAGCAAAGAGCAAGCTCTTGATCATGCCCGCCGCTGCCGGGATGCAGGGTTGGTCCATTCCATTGGGCGCAACCGCCTGGATTCTATCTGGTTGGGAGTAACACCCGGTGAAGAACTAATGACGATCTGCAACTGCTGCCCCTGCTGCTTGTGGGGTGTCGTGCCTGACCTTAATCCGAAAATCAGTCAGAAGTTCGTCAGGATGCCAGGCGTTCAGGTAAAAGTGACTGAGGATTGCACAGGCTGCAAGATTTGCACAGATGGCATCTGTTTTATGGACGCGATCATTATTGAGAACGAACGGGCTGAAATTACAGCAGAATGTCGCGGATGCGGACGTTGTGTTGACCTCTGTCCGGAAGACGCTATTATCCTGTCTATCGAGGGGGAAGAGATAATTCAAGAGGCTATCAACCAACTTTCAAAAGCAGTTGATTTGAAATGAACTTATTGATCAGACGGGGCTGTCTGAAAAGTCAGCCCCTTTTCAGTTTAATAAAAGAAATTCGAAGAA
>CAZHHT010000019.1:0-36350 GCA_964532455.1 uncultured Anaerolineales bacterium | reverse complement strand
TACGGGTTGTTATTGGTGAATTCGGTTTTATTGATAGATTGTGCAACAGACTCTAATGTGCCTAGAAGAAGTTGTCTTGTATTCATTAATTATCTCCTCTGTAATTCTCACCTGATACTAAGGAAATCAAATGGTTAATAAGATAGTACAACTTCTTAAGCAGATATGTCAAACAAAAATACTTGTTGATGATTGATTAAGCTTGGCTAACTACTTGGCCACAGGAACTATTTCCCGTTTATTGTCCATTATCGACAAATTCGGGAAATAATTCCTGTTATTAGCTTATCTGTATTATAAAATAACTCTTCACTCCTCCCTCTTATTCGAACCTTATATTCTCAAACATTTGCGTATAACTGGTTTCTCTCAGCTTCATCAATTCTTTCTTTGCCGGCGATGACAATTTTTTATAAGCCTGGACGAGCTTCTCCTGATCTTCATCATGGTCATACATACCTAGCTCCCACATACTCAGATCATGCTCATTTACCCGGGCCAGCTCCGCTGTGATACTCCATCCCAACGCTGCCAACTCCAGGTAATGCTCTTCTGTAGTGTTTCCTTCCTGAATATTCTTCACGGCCAGGCGGACCGGGAACTTTGCAGACGTAATATGATTACGGAGGATCCAGGCCAAAAATAGCTCTTGATTCTTTTTAATCAACTCAACCAGTTCTTTCTTTTCGTTGCGTTTGTAACTTCCAAATCCTAGTAATTTTTCTAAATTAATATTCCCTACTCCCACCACAGTAGGATATGTGGATAAATCAGGATCCTCGACAACAGGTAGTGGTGGTATTAATGAATTATTATTAAAATTGTTAAAAGACTCATTCTTATTAGACTTATTATAGTGTCCGGATTTGAGCTACAACAGAATCTGGCGAAGAATTGGATAAAAATCCATCCCAAAAGATCTCCATCCTATTATGCGCCGGTTCTGGAATTTCCTTGTTTTCAGAATGTTAAGATTCTATTTCCCTCTACAATATCTGTCGCGTGTTAAAAATACCTACAGATGATTGATCATCATCTATTTCATTTCAAACCTTATCTACATACAAATTGAACCGTAGCTTTCTTTTTTCCATTTCCTTTTAACATCGAATCTAATTTCTCTTCCAGGACATCCTCCATTTCCTTTTCCAGCCAATCCCTTGCATAGGTATTGGATGTCTCAAAAACAAACTTTTCATTATCAACTTCAACCAGTTCTATATTCTCCACCCAGGTATCGAAGTCTCTCTTCTTCATTTCCAACTGCAGCTCGCCCTTGATCACATTCCACCCTTTCTGATAGAGAGGCGGAACACTGTCTACTCTTTGCTCTTTTTTATCCACCGTTCTCTCTTTAGCTTTTGAATAACCTTCTTCCTCTTCCTTTCCCTCTGGAAGAATATCTTTGACAACATTCGGAAAGTCGGTTTCCCTCAGATACTTGATGATCTTTTGAATATCATTTCCTTCCTGCAACAGTTCAAAATCATCGCCCAATAAGTGGTTAATTCTCTCCCACCCTTTTGACGCTAGAGACAGGTATTTACTCTCAGTAGTGTTGTTTTCCTGTAGATTTTTCACGGCCAGTCGGACGGGGAAGCTGGCTCCGGTGATATGGTTTCTCATTACCCAGGCCAAGAAGTATGTTTCTTTATTGTTTATTTCAGGAAGTAGTTTTTCTTTTTGTTTTTGAGTATAGCCATCAAATCCTAATAATTTGTGTAAATTTACTACCACCTCTTCTGACTGATTATCTAATTCGTCCTGATGACTCAAAAAATCTAACTGGTGTGGTTGTAATAGTTTCTTATCAGGTAGATTAGATAATTGATTAAAAGAATCATTAGTAGGTAGTATATTTAAGTGTTTCTCTTTGACAGAGGTCCCTGGTGCAGATTGAGCAGGAGTTGTTTCACTTATACCCTCTTCTGTTTCAAATTGCCCGGGGGATGGTTCGCTTTGGCCCGGTACTGTTTCACTTTGGAACTCAACTCTAGAGGGAGATGTTTCTTTTTGTCCAACCCCTGTTTCAGGAAGGGCGTCTATCTTTTCGATCTCTTTTTCAATCAATAAATAGTACGACTTCTCGTCCTCGGGGTGGATGGGTTCATTGCTGCGCAGGGAAAGGGAATACTTCCGGCTCTGGCCTTTTTCAAGAGGAGAGAGGTATTCCAGGCGCAGCCAGTTTCCCAGCGTGTATTCATGACGGTAGACAGGGGAGAAAAAGGAAGGCTGGTCCACCTGATCCTCCGGAGGGGAGCAGCGTTCAAACATACGCTGCAGAGTTTTTCTACCAAAGCCTACCTTCCCAGCCAGGGAAGCGTAGCCCTGGAAGGTGTGGCGTTCCTGCTCTTCCCCGAGGTAGAGGGAGCGCAGGTACCAGATCAGGGCGGCTTCATTGGCAGAAAGCGCATCTCCGAAGCGGAGCAGGAAATAATGGGGGATGCTGACAGTCAGGTAGTCGCGGGTGATCTCCCGGTTCAGCTGAGACGCAAGATCATGGATCATGCTATCAACTTCCTGGGACCGGTAGGTGGAAATAATGTCCAGCACGCTGCGGCGCTCCAGTAAATATTCCGGGGGATAATTCAGGTCTCCGTGTTTGATCTGCCTGATCTCGCGAGTCAGGTCCAACAGCTCTTTGAGCAAAGATTCAACCCGTTTCCCGTTACCGATTCCTTTCTGGAGGAAGTCTTCTATCCAGGACAGGTGGTGAGGGGCCAGGGGATACTCTACATAGACGGCATATTCTGGCGGGAGATCCTCGTAAGCTTCTTTGGTCTCAGTAAAAAACCAGGAAAGGTATCCTTCCCGGAGGATGGAGCGGCGGACGGAGGAATAGTGCATGGGGATCCAGCGGGCCAGATCCCGCAGGGAGATCCTCTTCCCTACCCGGGCAGAAGTAGCCTTGCTGACAAAGGCGGTTTGACGCATGGCCAGCGCCACCCAGAAAGAGCTGGGCTCCAGCACGGGCAGCCAGTGCTGGAACATATAGATGGAAACCGGAAGCAGTTTCTCGGGGTGGACAATGCTCTCGTAGGCGCCCCTTTCTGCTTTCAGGCGCACTTCCTCGTCTACCGGTCCTTTTTCAAATTCAACGATCAGCCGCCCCTGCCCGCCCTGCAGCTGGCCGAAAAAGACGTTAGCAACCGGAAGAAATTTCTTCTTCATCCATAAAGGGTCAGTGGATTGAGGTACCTGCAGAACGAGGTGAATGCCCTGAGAGCCCCAGCGCACGCGGACCTCTTTAAGCCACTCCGAAGATACCCCCAGGGGAGTGTCCTTCATGATTGCAGACAGCGCATCCCAGGCTTTTTGAGCCTCGGTGAAATTCCGCTCGCTGCTATTCATTTAACCCTGCTTTCTTGCTGCTCATCCTTTCTCCAAGCGGGCGGACAAAAAATTGCCGCGCCGCCTCTCCTTGATGAGTGGAAGGCACGCGGCAATACTCACTTGACAAGCAACAAATTCCCAGTATAATAAAGGGAGTCAAGTTAAATAATGAAGCGAACCCTCCCCTCTCGGCCGACAAACCTCCGGGGAGTTTTGTTTTTAAGGAAGATCTTTGTTGGGAGATCTTCCGACTTCTTCTTATAAGCTCACAATTAAATTACTTGTACGATCTCCTTACTGACTTGTCTGTTTCTTGATTCCAGCACCATTTGCAGACTGATCGACATTTCATTACTGTCCATCAAAAATTCAAAGGCCTTGTTAGCCAGGCCAATCAACTCGCCCGGGTGGCCGTTGCTGCGCTCGACGATTTCCGCCGCCGCGGGGGGCTGGAAGAGCGGTGCAGAGCGGCCGGCCATTTTGGGCCGGTTCTCTAATATTCTGGTGGCGCTGGCAAAGCTCAAATTTCCCAGAGTTTTGCGGATGCCTACAAAGCCCTTGAGCTGCTTCTTGCTCTCTTCATATTTAAAGAGGTTGTTTTCGCTGAAGATCGCTGCCCGGACATTGAGCAGCTCACCCTCCTGTTTCCAGGAAAGGATAGAAAGAAGAGTGGACCACACCTGGGAGATCAGGCTTTCATCGATAATCATGAACAGCCCTCCCCTCTGCACCTGCTGATGAAGGACAAAATTTCTGAGGACTTCCAGGCGGTCCTCCAGGGAGCGTTTGGTTTCTAGCTGAAAGAAATCGTTGATTGAACGGACAAAAGCAGTCTGGGTGGGAATTGATTCTTTGATCAGCACACTGGAAAGAGAGACAGTCCCGCCGGGGAAGACAGTATTTGACAACCTGGTGGTCAGGGTGGATTTGCCTGTTCCTTTTTCCCCGCGGATCAGGGCCACGCGCTTTTGGGGCTCATCGACACACAATTGCAGAATTTCCTGATAGAGGGCGGCGTGTTCCACACAGGGGACAAAATACCTGGCGTCAGGATAGGCCAGGAAGGGATTTTCCAGCAGTCCCAGCTGGCGCAGTCGGTAGACAACTGTGCGTTCATCAAGAGTGACCATAAACCACCGCAGACGTAGTGTTGATTGACTTCATCCTGATTATTCCATAAAAAGAAAAAAAATACAAGCGCAAACATAAAATTTTAAGAATTAAACCATCGCGCTTGCATTTTAACTAAAAAAACAGTTTTCCGCAACAAGAATAATGATTATTAAGGTCTTGTGTTTTTTGGGAAACTCGTTTATAAATAGGGCTGAGGATTTGATAACTCTTAGAAAAGAGAGCAAAACGGATGAAAATCCTGACCATAGCATCTCAAAAAGGCGGCGTCGGAAAAACCACCTTGGCAATTAATGTCTCCGCGGCCATGGCACTGATGCAGGCCTACGAGCATCCCGGGGGACCCGGAAGGGTCCTGCTGGTCGATATGGACCCCCAGGCCCACGCCTCAAAAACCTTGGCCGGCGGCGTCTTTGGGGGCGAAGACGAGGAGGATGAGAGCGACAAGCAAACCCTGGGGGATCTACTACTGGGGGAATCCACACTGCCAGCGACAGCGATCATCGAGACTTCCCATCTGCCGAAAAACAGCGATAACAACCTCGATTACTTCCCTACCCATAAATCCTCTCTAAACTTAGCCACCCGGGTTCTCACCGGAGAACCGGATGGACAGTACCGCCTGATGGATCTGCTGCACCCTTTGAAATCTTTATATGAGTATATCATCATTGATACACCCCCTAACCTGGGCGTGATGACCATCAACAGCCTGCTGGCTGGCACTCATGTGGTCATCCCTATTGACCTGCAGGCTTTTGCCCTGGACAGCTTGGTAGAAACCCTGGACACTGTTGAACGCATCCAGAGGCACCCCCGCCTGAATCCTGATTTGAAAGTGCTTGGGATCTCCCCTGTAAAGTGTCATTTACGGCGGAACGAGCAGGTGGATTGGCTGGAAACGCTCACCGACCGCTATGGGGATCTGATTCTGCCCGCCATAGGGGACCGGGGAGATGTCCACAGTGCCCAAACCCTGGGACTGGACATATTTAGTTATAGGCCACCCAAAGATTCTGATGATATTGCCTCCTCCAACCTCGCAGCACAGGAATATGCTAAGGTATCAGAGGTTATACGAAATAGAATAAACAGTTAAATTTTCGTCACCCCCCTACAGGGAGAGCGACAGCATGGTCAAAGACCAAAAAACAGCAGATATATTTGCCCGCAGAGAAGGCAGGAAAAAAGACAGCCAAGCCGAGGGGTATTTCTCGCAGGAAACCCCCCGGACTGAACGGACGGGCTCGTCCAGGATCGTCACCGTGCCCCTTGGCCAGATTCTACCGGATCAATTTCAGCCTCGCCCCATCCTGCCCCTGGAGATTAAAGAATCGTTTATTGCCGGGGAGATCACCTGGCAAGAAGCAGCAGCCCTGTGGCTGACGATGGCCGAGGAAGACCCCGCGGTTTCGTACCGGGTCAACACGCTGGTTGATTTAGGGGAAACCTTCACAGAGCACGGCCAGATCAAGCCGGTCACTGGCGTTTGGGAGATAGTCAACGGGAAGACCGTTTTTCACCTGGAAACTGGAGAACGACGCTTCTGGGCCAAAGCCCTCTCAGCCGTAAAAGAGGGGCTTGTCGAAGAGCCCCATCTGGAATGCCGTGAGATCGATGACCAGCGGCGCAGCCGGGAGCGGCAGGTAGTGGAAAACATCCACGCCGAATCGCCCACAGCGGTAGCCCGGGCCCGTGAGATTGCCTCCCTTGTCCTCAGTAAATTGGAGCTGCCGGAGGAAAAGGATCCCCTCAAAGGGGGAGATATTGGGGAATACGATTACTTCCGCAGCGTCCTTGATTTGAAAAGCCTGACGGGAAAAAAACAGATGCCGGCCGGGATCTGGGAAAAGATTGGAGAAGTGATGGGTTTAAGCCGGCCGGTGATGGTCCGCCATCTCGATATCCTAGAGCTGCCCAATGAGATGCAGTACCTGGCTGATCTCAACCGGCTCAGCGAGCGAGTCCTGCGGGAGATCATGAAGCTGCCTGCAGGCCAGTGGGAAAAAGCGATCAAAAAGGCCGTCAAGGACAGCCTGACCGCCCAGGAGATGAGCGAATACGTGAATCAGCAGCCAGGGCAGAAAAAGGGCAAACCTGTCAAGCGACCGATCGAGTCTCCCACCCAGGTTGCTGCCAGGCGGATTCGGCTGTTCTTCAAGTCTGCTCAAGTGGAAACAGTGCGCGAGAAACTGGGGGAAGTGGCCACAGATTTCGCTGCCGGCATGAAAGATGCCCAGATACTGGAAGCAGCCTCCCTACTGGAAGACCTGGCTTCCAAGCTGCGCCAGCGGACTAAAGAGTAACCTGTTCCCCGGGGAACAGGTTGGGGGGAACAGCAAGAAACCTGCTTTGGGAGTGAAAATCTTCAGAAGGTACCTCCGCAGTGCTGATTTTTCACTGATTTAGATCTTCAAACACACAATTCGCACATTTGAATGTATTAATTAGGGTTGTTTCAAAATGACCCGCTGCCCGACGCAAGTGGATGGGACTAGCGCGGAGGATATCGCCTGGCTGTATCAGAAAGGGCGATGAGTAAAAGCCTGAGGGGATTTCTGGTTCAGTTCGCATGCAGAATATGATTTTTCATCTAAACTCTTATAAATCCTTTAAATTTTATAAAATGAACATGCGCGGGCATTGAGCAAGGCAACATCCTGAAAATGTGTCTCGGCTGCACCTGGTGTGCGCGGAAGAGTCAGCACAAGCTCGCTTCGCGATCTCAAAAAAACCTGTTTCATTCTGACCGCTGTCCGGGGGTCAGAAGTCCAGAAATAGGTATTGTTGCGAGCGGTCTTTTCTCGCCAGCGGTAAACATCCTTGTATGGGGGAAGAGTGCGGGTCCTCTGTAGGTTTAAAGATGGAGAGACTCAATCTGGGCGAGAAGCTGATGGGGGCGAATAGGCTTTACAAGGCAGACGCTAGCGCCAGCGTGTATGTATTTTTTCTTTATATCTGCTTGGGATTTCTCGATGAGAATTATAATGGGAATAGCTTCCGTTTCCGGCGCTGCTCGCAGCTCTTGTAGGAACTGCACGCTATCTAGGTCCGGGAATGTGATGTCCAACAGGATCAGATCTGGGATTGCCTCTTTTGCGGTGAGAAGACCAGCTTCGTTGGTTGGTGAAAAGAGAACCGTATGCCCTTCCCGAGAGAGGATAAGCTGAAATATTCTTTGAGTATAAGTGTCACTTTTAACGACGAGAATTTTCATCTACATTTATTCCTGGCGCGGGAGCGCTTTCGGTACCGAAGAAAAAGAAGTGATCGAGAGCGAATAATTGACAAGTAAAAATCCTGCGCTCCCACGTTTCAAGAAGAGCGTCCCACTACATTAACTATATAATTGAGTGATAGGAAAAGACCCGACAGTTTTGTTAGGCGAGGCGCAGAAAGGTCCATGCCTGTTTGGAGGTGGAGTGGATTATGGACGTAGGCGACCACGGCAATTCCCCTAACCTTGGACAATGCGCATTTATTCTCTCGGTCTAATATCCGCACGGGTTGAACAGAATTGGAGTGGAGAAGGCCACGCCCTGGCAGTTGACATGGTTTTCAAACCAGGGATTTCATTTTCCCGAAGAGTGTTCTATCGATACCCCTGACCTGTCCCTTACTCTGCGATGATTTCCAGGGAGACAGGAAAGATTCTCTTGTGGACATACAAAATCCTCCCCTACTGATGTGTGCCCCGGGGCACACATTGGCCTGGATGTTTTTTCGACAAGCGTGAAAGAGTGACAGCAGAATTAAGGTGGTTAATCGTTGGAATCGAGAGCTAATTTGTAACCAACGCCGCGAACAGTGAGGATTATCTTGGGCTGATCGGGGTCTTTCTCAATGACCTTCCTCAGCCAGTTGATGTGCACATCCAGAGACCGGGTATCCTCGGTGTAATTGGTCTTCCAGATCTTACTGAATAAGATTTCCCGTTCCAGGATTTCCCCCTTCTTTCGGACCAGTATTTTTAAAAGTTCTGCCATGCGGGGCGTGATGTGCTCCTCACTGCCGTGACAGCGCACAATCAGGCGATCCATATCCAGGTGGATGGGGCCGGCTTTGATAATTTCATCACCATCGCCAGGCGCAAAAGGGAGAATCCTGTTGACAAGTTTGCGGATGGTGAAAGGAAGCACCAGCTGCACATCGGCAACGATCTCGTTGGCCGGTAAATTGTCTTTGGAATTAATTAAGATAAGGGGGATTTTTGGTTGTTCTTCCTGAATGGACCGGCAGATCCTGGCCCCGGTGGTGCGCATGGATGCAGCGTCGATGATCAGCACATCAGGCTTCAATTTCTTGGTTAATTGGACGTGGGCTTCTTTGCCATTTTCAGAAACAGTGACCTTATATCCTTTATCCAATAATTCGGAGACAAATGACGGGAAGGCTGATCTTTTTTTACCAACCCATAGAATTCTTGTTTTCCCGGTACCATTTCCAGTCATGAAAGACCGCCATTTAAGGGAGGTGCAGTAATTCTTTGGAATTGATGGTTATGCAATTATATCGTGAAAAGGAAATCAAGCAGACAAGGAAAATAGACAACTGACCACCGAAGTTACAGCCGGTCTTGGCAAGAAAGAAAGTCTATCCAGAGCCGAGGGACTGGAATCGCTGGCTCAATAACTACACCTGAGGACTGGTGACTGAGTAAATTCAAAAGCGGTACCATGGTTACGGATTCAACAGAGAGACATAATCTCCCCGCTGAGATAGAAGGCGCCCAGCGATTGAAGCTTGTTCTCATGGCATTAAGGAGCTTTCTAGCGGGAAGTCTCGTGTCAGCGAGTACCAGATTCACCTTGAGGAAACCTTAACCCCGTGAACCACTCCGGCTAGTTTTCGAAAACTTGAATGAGCAGGTACGCGAACTTTGAGGCAAGCGGTTTGTCTTATGAATATAAATCTGTCTATCCGGGAATACAGGTATAATATAGGAGTGGAGGTAGCAACAACTATGAATGAGAAAAAAATATTAGAACGCATTGTCATTAATCCAAACGTAATGGTTGGTAAGCCTGTAATCAAAGACACACGCTTGACGGTCGAATATATTCTGGGATTATTAGCGCAGGGGGCTACTTTTGAAGAAGTGATAGAAGAATATCAAGGCATAACCACTGAAGACATTCAAGCTTGCTTGCTGTTTGCGACAAAATCGTTGGAAAGCACTGAATTTATGCCCCTGACAGTAAAGGCAGCCTAATGCGGTTTCTTGTTGACGAATGTGCGGGGCCTGCTGTTGCGCGATGGTTGCGAGAACAAGGGCACAACGTGTTTTCCGTATATGAGAAAGCCCGTGGAATCGATGATGACGAAGTTGTTGAAAGAGCCAATCACGAAGACCGCATTTTGGTAACCAATGATAAAGATTTCGGCGAGAAGATATTTCGGGACAAGAAGCCGCACAAAGGGATCATTTTGCTTCGTCTCGACGATGAAAGGGCAGGCAGCAAAATTGCAGTTATCGAACGACTATTAGAAAATTATTCAGACAAGCTTCAAGATAATTTCCTCGTAGCGACAGAGGAGAGAGTTCGGATAGTGAGAAAGCAGAACAAATAGCGTGACGTACAAAAAGAAGTACAGTAAACAGGCCTAGACAAGAAAGAAATCCTGTCCGGAGACGAGGTACTGGAATCGTTGGCTCAAAAACTACGCCTGAGGGCAGGAGATTGAGCAATTTAAACGTGTGCCCCGGGGCACACGTTTAACATTCAGTAACTCCTGAGCACTTTGGTCATCGGCTTGGATTGAGACATCTCCCTTTCCCAGGGTGCATGGTCCAGCAGGTAGTGAAGCTCATAATCCCCCACCCTTCGCCAGATCTTCCGCAGCGGCGCAAGTCCGTTGTGTTTTGCATAGGGCAGGGCTCCATCTTTATAAGAAAACCTATCCCACCAGGGATCGTCTTTCTCCAGCTTCAACCGCTCAACTAAAACCGTCCAGCCGTTAATGCCGGCCTCCCCCAGCATTTCCAGGATCTCTTTTTCCCGCCAGGGAGAACCGTCAATAACCCAAACCTGAACCGGATTTCCAGCCAGGCTTCGCCAGATCCTGCCATATTTCTGGGTGCGTTCTGCGAGACGCGTGATCGGGTTTGTAGCGCGATCAATTTCCACCAACAGCTGCGCCGAAGAAAAGGAGATTTTGGGATCATGAACCAGGCCGTCTCTCCAGATACGCCGCCAAAAGGTTAAATCGATGGCGGCGTCAGGAATCACCCAGTCAAATTCGCCGCTTGCCAGGTCCTGAAAATAAATCCTTTTGCCAATGATTGTTTCCAAAAAAACATCCACTCCTCCGTAGTCCTGGTGCAGACGCCAGGCATTGTCAAGCAGGCCAAATACAAACTGCTGTACTTCCCTGGTGTGCTGCTTGATATAGGTAAGTGCGTTTTCCGAATAAGCTACATCCCCCCCCTCGGCTATCTTCTGAGGCCAGGCATGGAATCGGCGCATACTATCCGGATTAACGCCCCAGTACTTTGAGAGAACTTCCAGTCCCAACGCAGATGTCTTTTTCCCCATCATTGGTGGTGCAGCGTTTTCAATCAAACCAATTTCTTCCAACGAGTCAAAACGCCGCCGCGCTTTTTCCTTCACTTCTGACAAATCTCCCCCCGTAACAGAGGATGAAACCAGGATGGACAGACCATCAAGGTCGAAGAGAGGATTGTCACCAACATACTTTAACAGGTCAAAATCGACTTCAGTCAGAGTGAGGAACAGTTTGCCAATTACCTGTTCGTGGCGGACATTCTCAAGTCTCTTCCATCTGATTTCAGATATGGCTGACGATACCTCGGCCTCGGTTACAGATTTGCCGCTGGACCCTGCCCCATCGCGCGCGCGGCTGTTTCCAAATTTCAAATAATCGTCTCCCAGGGAGTAATAGATAAGTGCTTGTTTACTTCCCCGCGTCCAATGAGATTCGAGCTGCCTCCTAATCAACTCCGCCCGCTCAACAGAAATTGTCAGGAGCAGGTCCACTAAATTGGGGGCAAACCTGGCTGGAACCGGATGGAGAAATGGCAGCGCCTCTACACCTGGCCCCTCATTGTCAACCCAAACCCGGACCCAGAACTTGCGCTGCTGCCCTACCCTGGCAAGCAGGTCAGATCCCCATAATCCAGGAGATCCCCCAACCCACAGAGCGCCCCGCCCATAGTTTCTGAGCAGGAATTTTTTGGCTTGTTCGCGCCTTCGAACACCGGGGACTGAAGAAAGCTTCTCTTGTTTTATGCCCCAGCATACCCCCACCCCGGGGACCAGGACAGTTCTGGTTTCTTTAGCCTTGGCCAACCTTTCATATCTGGGGCCAAAAACAGATTCCAGGATAGGTTTACTGGTCCAGGGGTAATCATATAAAAAGTGGACCAAAGAATTTTCTTTTTGCACTAGAAATCTTCCTCGTCGAACATGCGCAGAGCCTCCCCCTCGAGATCACTTAGGGCCTGGTCAATCCCCCCTGCAGCCTTATTAGTACGATCCTTTTCAACTGAAGGACAATCACTTAGAAGAGACCCTATCAACTCGTCACCTCTTCCCTTGAAAAGGCCTGTTTTTATTGAATCCCTTCCAGACCCACCATTTCCAGTTCCCTCGCTCAAGACCCTGCCGAAACTGTCCCGGATATAGGTCAGCGATTTCATCCCTGCAGCTGAAGCAACTTTGACAGGAGTACTGTAGTTTGCCCTGGCATCAAGCGCTTCCTGGATCTGGTCTTCGGATGCTTCAAGAGGCGGTTTGATTCGCATGGAGAAGGGGGGAATTTTATTCCCGTTT
Organism: uncultured Anaerolineales bacterium; assembly: GCA_964532455.1. Lineage (GTDB taxonomy): Bacteria > Chloroflexota > Anaerolineae > Anaerolineales > UBA11858 > B10-G9. The sequence goes on along the minus strand of CAZHHT010000019.1, from coordinate 24,093 downwards.
TGGCCAACCATGGAAGCCCAGACATGATAAGGCGGCAGCTGGGTTAGTGTAGTTGGATCCACGCCGCCTTCTTCAGTGCGGAATTCTTCTTCTGACAGCTTATCCGCGTCTTCTCCGTTAATCCGGAATGTGAACAGGGAGTGAGATCCGCCCAGGATAATGCCGGGCATATTGTCGCCCAGGTTTTCGCGGATGCTGGCCAGGGACTGGGTACCTATCACCAGGTTGAAACCATGTTTTCTCATCTGGCCCAGGATCGTATCCCAGCGTACGCCAGCGATGGTCTGCATTTCGTCAATCACAAAGGTAATGGGAATCCGTTCCTTGACCCGGTTGGCGATCTGGTGCATGACAATCTTGACCACGGCGTTGATAAACAGGGCTCCGGTAAAAGCTGACATGTCTTCACCGATGATGCCGGAGCGGGTATTGATAATCAGGATCTTGCGGTTCTCGATCACTTCCCACAGGTCAAGATCTGACTTGGGAGGATTGTATAAGGCGTTGGCCGGCTCTTCAGCAAAGCGGTCTGATTTAGAGAGCACGGGCATGAGCACTTACTGCTTGAGATTGCGATTGATATGAGCCAGTTGACCCTGGTAGTACATGTTGAGGATCTCGACCGCCTCCTCGTCGTCTCCGATTTCCTGTTTGATAAACTCAGCCCAGAGCTCTTTTTCGGCCATCAGGAAAGGGGTGATCAGGTTAGGACCAAACATATTTCCCGGACCGCGTTTCTTGTTCGCAAGCGCTACAGTCAGGATCGTGCGCTTGTAAGGGATCTGCATCCTGGGGCCCCAATATTTTCCAAACAAGGCCTGACCAATATCCATGAAGATCTGGGCAATAGATTGAGGATCCAATCCTTTTTGAGTTGGGTCCAAGGGGTTATAAGTCATGATGTAATCTTTGGCAGCTACATCCAGGTAATAGACCCGGTCCCTGACAACTTCAGGAGATAACACACCCAATAATCTTTCAGCCAGATCACCATGGGGATCCACCACCACAATGGAAGGCTTTTCCGGATCTTCTTCTGCAGAGATCTTGACGATGTGTTCCATTAAAATCGATTTACCCATGCCAGGCTTACCTACCATGGTGATCCCGCGCCGCAAGGCCAAGGTGTTCAGGAATACCGGAAATTCCTTGCCTCCTGGAAGACGGGCATCGCCAATAGGGTAAAGGCCGCCGACATCATCCAGAGAGGGAGCTCGCAGGGCGATAGCATTGACCTTGACCGCGTCCATACTGGCACGGTGATCGAAGAGGGGAGGATGCCATAATCCGGCAATTTCTAATGGACTGATCCACAGCACCGGGGTCTCTTCCTGGGCAATCACCGCTGCCGGCCAGACAGGATGCTGTTCCAGCGTGCTGGGTTTTGTGGTGGAAAAAGAGTTGCCGCCGCTTACGCTGTATTGGGCCAGGGTGGACCCGAGCCTGCGCAGTAAAGAAAGGCTGCGTTCAGGTTGGTCAGAAACAGCCATGAACCGAAGAGCTGCTTTAACCAATCTTTGGCTGTTGATCATCTTTTCCCGGACCAGGCGCAGATCGGTCTGATCCCATTCGTCTTCTCCAAGTCGGTTCACAAGCTCCAAAAAGTAGATGGTGCCGGCAACCACGATCAGGGCTGCCAGTCCTGCCCAAATCTTGAATCCTGAAATGAATAACATCAAGGCCAACCCCATGCCTATAGCAGTACCCGTGAATATTCCAACTGCCTTGAAATTCAGAGCCTCTGTTTGTCGAACCTCTAGGGGGGAACTGACCATGGAAGCGCTTTCATCCACCATGTAGCCCCGCTGGGATTCCACCTTCAGTCTTTTCTGGACCATACCCCCCCCATTCTGGAGCGCCTTCTTCGGCGAGGAACAGCTGCATCCAGACAGCCTCGTTTTCAGATAAACCAGAAAAAGAAGACATCATGCTCACTACCGGATCGCTTCCTTTCAAGAAAGACTCCCAGGTCTTGATGGGCAGCCAGCCCGGTTTATTGAACTCGGCCCAGCCTCCGATTGGAGATCCGCCTGCTTGGGAAAAACCATCCTGGACAGGGTCGGTATCTGAAATAGTTACCTGTAATTTTGGATAGACAGATTCCAGGCGCTCTGCTGCAAACTCAAGGTTTTCTTTCCGGCCGCGGATCAAGAAATAACGCCTGTCGCCCCGGGCAAAGATCTCTAGGCTGAGCGGCATGGGAAGAGTGCGAATTAGATCAGACACACTTTCCACGTCATTTTCGTTTCGGGAGGGCAGGGTGATTACAGCGACCTTGTATTCAAGAGCGGAGTAACGTGTGCCCCGGGGCACACGTTGATTTTGTTGGCCGGATGCGATCTCGGACACCGCCCAGGTGGAGTCCATTTTCCTCAGGCTGCTCCCGCAAACAAGGCAAGACATACCCAGGAGAGTCGCTTCATCCAGATCATATTGATTTCTACAACTACAGGAAAAAAGTGGTTGTTGTGTAATATTATTCTCTTTTTAACGGCAGGGCACTTTAATGTAGTCCTCTCCGGCAAAGAACCCCAGCGGATTCATCCAGACAGCTCCCTCACCTTGTTTCTTCTTGATGCCGTAGTGGAGGTGATAGCCGGTTGAATTCCCCGTGGACCCGATATTGCCTATCTGCTCGCCCCGGGAGATAACTTCACCCTGGTAGACATTGATCGAATCGAAATGGGCGTACCAGGTTTGGCAACCGGAGTTTTCCATTACTACCAGGTTGCCCCAGGGGCCGTTCTCTCCAGACCAGACCACCAGCCCGGCCATAGTGGCGTAAACGGGAGTACCCTGATTTTCGGGGAAATCTACCCCGGTATGCCTTGTGTAATTAGGATCTTGAAATAGGCAGTTCAGATGCGGGGTAAAGCGAAATGGAATACCGCTGGGCGGGGAAGGGGCATCCGGATGAATAAAATCTTTCCAGCCCACACCAATACCGGCATTGATATACCCATTGTCCTGGAGTTCGCTGGCCACCGGCTGGGGAGTACCCAGCATCCATTCGGCGACCCTGTCTTTTCCGAACGGGAGCTGCTGGCGCGCTATTTCCGCAAAAACAGTAAAGATGGTTGTAAAACTAACAATGATTCCGATGACGCCCATCACACACCCGACGAGCAGTTTTCCGCTTCGGATCATGTCACAGAATCCCCTTTGTATCCTCGGGTATAAAGGTTCGGATAACTTTTAAACCCACCGGCAGCTTGATAACTGATTTCCCTGTTGGCATTTCCACCAGTAAGCTTCTGATGTAATCAGAGAAATGCAGCAAGCCTTGCAGGTCATCGGCGGCATAGTCTGTTTGTGACATCAGGACTGTTGTACCCACAATCTTTAAAATACGTCGGCCAACTTCAGAATCCAGGAACTCGTCCACTTCCTGGGTGGCCATCCACAAAATGCCGTTGCGTTTGCGGTACCGCCTGGCCATATTCTCAATTGCTTCACCGCCGCCAGGCGCCTGGAGCAGAGCCCAAACCTCGTCCAGAAAAACGTCCGTAATATTGTCAGGATTTTTGCGGTGCCGGCTGACTGTTTCAGACCAGATAATGCTCATCACCTGCCAGAGATAAGCCCGCTTCCTGATATCTGCAGCTGACGAAGCATGAATTTCTCCCAACCCAAATACAACCAGACGCTCGTTGGATACATCCAGGGTAGAGGGAGTGTTGAAGAATTGGGAATACACGCCGCTGGAATAAGGCTTAAGGCCGGCTGCCAGAGACCTGCCAGTTTCGCCCATGTGCTCCAGAATGTCAGCAATATCAGATAACACCGGCGCTTTCTGAGGGGACCAATCTTCCGGGTTGAGGCTTCCAATCCGGTCCTTTATGGCAGCTTCGTAAGCATCTGCCAGCGCGTTCCATTCCTGGCCGTGTTCGATCTTTCTCTGCAGCACAGTGGAGGTGAAGGCCACCAATTGTTCAACACCGGCAATCAAGGGTTGATCATCATCCAGGGGCACATCAAGCACATTGATGCGATCTCCTGAACTTGCTCCCACGTTGACATACCTGCCCCCGTAGGCTTCTACAAAATCTTCCATCTCGCCTTCAAGATCAACAGCAAATATGGTGTTGCCGCGCATCAGCCCGATTAACATGTTGGCCCGCAGCCAGACACTTTTCCCTCCGCCCATTTTCCCGATCGCCAGCAGGGTAGGGGATCTGTCTTTAGCGCTCCCGAGCGGGTTGTAATATAAGGGGGTCCCGCTGTTGAGATCCACGCCCATATATCGCCCGTCTTCTTCGAACAGCCGGCTCTTGGGAGGCCAGAAGAAAGTTTGCAGGGACCCTGGTGTCATGTTGCGCTTTTTCTGCTGGATCGCGATATGGGCCAGGGGCAGGGCGGTTTGCCAGGCGTGCAGCTGGTTATGTGTTGTTGCAAAGAATTTGGCGCCCAGCGTGGTCAGGATATTTTCCATGTTCAGGGATCTGTTTTTCAGTTCGTCAGGCGTGGCAGCGGCGACGATGATGAAAAAACGGATCGAGATCGGGTTCTCAAGACCCATTTCCATTTTAGCCCTGGTGGTCTCAACCGCGCTGGCCTCCTGGTCTGAACCAAAGCTGGAGATAAACCCCTTGGTCTGGCGAAGGTGGGACTTTCCTTTGAGTGAAGTCTCTTTGCTGCGAAGCTTGCCGGCGATCTCGGCCGGATCTTCCACGTAGACAAAAAGGGAACCCAGAAATCCGCCAGGAAAACTGGTCAGCTGCTGCAGGTGGATCATGCTCCCCGGGGTGTAATCATAAACAGAATATCCCTTCAGGTAGATCCCATCAATATAGATCAGGTCCGGCTCTTCCCGAACGTTATCAGGTGCCAGCTCTTCAATTATTTGTGTGGGAGGAAAGTGAGGGGAAAAAACTTCAGGACCGGGAGCTGAAGAGGAAGAAACCCAGCCTTCTCTTTTATCAAGCACATTTTGAAGCGCAGAATTCGCACTCCTTTCCTGAGCTCCTGTTGTTGTGGGATGCAGCACCCGCCATACAGTCTGGGCCATTTCAGGACCGTCAAGAGGGACCAATTCCAGCCCCTGGTTCTGAAAAGACTGCAGCAGGATGCCGCCGTGCTGGTTGAAATATTCTCTGGCTGAACCAGCATGACCTTCAAGCGCATGGACATGGGCGTTATTGTTGCCGCCTATACTAAATAGGCCTTTCCGTCCCTGAAATGGTGGCATGTAGGAAAGTGTAATAATCATTCTCCAGGTGATAGGATTGACGCCTGAGTACCAGTTGGTGATCAGGGTCATAAAACTCCTGGCTGCTTCTTCAATGGCCGTGCTGGAAAGATTTGCGATATCCCTTTGATGAGCCCCGGTTTCGCTTGACCAGAACTGCTGGAATTTGAAAAAGTGTTCCAGGTCCGGAGTGGGATCGATCGGCGAGGGGATAACTGTTAGTTGAAATTTGGACCCTGGGGGAAGGCTGGCCAGAGCATTTGCATACCTTCGTTGGATGCTGATTGTTTGCTCACCTCCCGCTTCAGCAGGGACAGAGGGAAACTCAAACATCCTTACAAATTTTCCGTGCGTGGTAATCAGCATGTCCGGCAAGACTTTGAGAATTGGGACCAGGCCAAGCGTATTGGACTCGGGCGCGGAAAATTTCTTCCCACCTGGAGCGCTGTTATTTTTCTGCTGCTTATCACCAAATAATCTTTTTCTCATAAGTTAGAATCCCGAAAAACCAGCCAAGAAGGACTTCAATCCACCCAGCCAGACCCAGGCCAACAAGCCGGCCAGGAGAGCCAATCCCATAATATTGAGCAAGGTTGCCCCGGTGAGGGGCATGGACCTGATTTTGAACCAACCGGTTGCTTTGGCGAGCTGGTCCATTTCAGGAAGATTACTAACATTCCAGGTTAGTTCCGCGATCCGCCTGGGGCGTTCGTGAGATTCATCGGCTTTGCCAGATGTTTCACTTTGACCGGGATCAAAAACATCCGGAGCAAAGAAGGGATCGTCAGCATCGGGAGCAGCGATGTAATTGCGCTGATGAACTTTGGGTCGTCTCTGAAAACGGAGGTAATCAAAAAAGACATCCTCGAATTTTCGATTTGTTCCAGGCTCCCTTCCAATCGCCAGCCAAAAACCAAAACCAGCCAACAGCGTTCCTGCGGCGATTTTCACGGGCCAGCTGGCGGGCAGGGCGACCCCGACCATAATACCCAGCAGAATACCGCTTCCTACAATGATGAACTCCCGCACCCCGACACCAACAAAGGAGACGAAACTGGATTCTTCCAGGTCAAAGGATGGAGGAACGGGATAATTCATGAAATCAGTCCTTTTGATTTGTCAATCCATGCTTTTAGATCGGGTTCTTTTTTTGCGTTGTTGATTATGGCGTCATAGGAACGCGTACCTGATAACCGTTGGGCGTGGACAGCCAGGGCGACGTCCTGTATTTTCGAAGCAGAGATCTCGTTGAAGTAGCTGCTTCCATATCTCTGTTCGCTCTGAACAATACGCTGGGCGGCCTGATAATCCAGGGAATGGAGTCCGACAGTATTTGGTGTTGTATTGACAAGCGCTGTCTGGGTAAAGTTGCTCCTTCCTCCCAGGGCAAATGAACCGGCTTCGGAACGAATGAAATCACGTCCGGCCATTTCTACATCTGGTATGCCAGGATTTAAATAGCTTGTATCTCTCAGGTAATCTCTTGCGGAGAGTCCTCCGCTTTCAACGGCTTCGAGCGTGGACGCGGCCGTTTCAGCGCCCATGGTTACCCTGTTGGCCAAGGTCGCTTGATCACTTCCAATCGCCGCGGCTTTTTGAGGAGTGTCAATCTGCCCCATGACATCAGCCACACCTTTTGATTGACCAGGAACCCCATTTTGTGCGATGTTCATTTGAGGTGAAGAGGGGGGAGATTGGTTTGCCATTTGGTGGTCTTTCACCATGGCTCCGATCTGCATTCCTCTGCCCAGGCTGCTTACAGCAGAGCTTCGGGAACTGCTCAGTGTGCGTCCAATCGAAGAGGTCAGTTTGCTTGTGCTGGTTACAACACCGCCAGCCGGGCCACCGCCAAGCGCCATGCCGCCTCCGCCTCCAGCAGCTGGCGCTAATCCCTGAGCTCCTCCCAAAGAACCACCCAATGCCGATCCTCCTAATGCGCCCGCTCCTGCCGCGCCAACAGCGAGTCCAGCGGCCATCGTTGCCACTGAGGTCAAAGTTTTTCCTACTTTCTTTGCTACCTCAATTGCGGCGCCATAGACTAACTTTCCCAGCGTTCCGTTGACAGCGATCAAAACACTCAGGGTTCCTGCCAGAATTGCGAGCTGTAAAAGTGCAGCCAGGGGCCCGGATGATAGGCTAAGAGCCGCCACCCATAATTTCAAAGCAACGCCCATGGTCAGCACGTTAATGGGAAGCAAGAGCAGGAAAACAATAAAGGCCTTGGACCACAACCCCCGGAGCCAGGCGAGGGGCCTGACAGATCCCAGAATGATCATTACCGGGGCCAGGGCAACAGTCATGATCAATACCACTTCACGGGCTAAAAAAGCGATAGTTACCGAGCCCATATAAGTTAGAACAAGAGCAAAGCTCAGGATATTTAAGATCATCGACATGATGGGATTGGATAATCCCAGAGCAGCGGGTTTAATCAACATACCAGCATACACGCTTCCTGTGATATCCACCTGGAGTGATTCCGCGATAGCCAGGGTCAGGATCTTGACCATACTGATGGCTTGTTCCATCAACCAGAAGGACGCCAGGGCAATTGCGAGGGAAACAAAGAATTCAGCAATTGCCTCAAAGGTGTTGGCATAGCCGGTGACAGAATAAAGGCCGTCTTTCATGGATGCCCAAATCGTGAGAGCTGCAGTCAGAGGAAGCAGGGCAAAGGCTACTTTCCTGAGCTGGATCCAGGAGGTAAGCCTGATAGCCTTTAGCTTTTCTGTCTCAAAGACAATATCAGAGATCTCGCTACCCATTTTATAAAAAGGCGAAGTGGAAGCCGTCAGGTTTCCAACAGCATCATTAAAAATGGAATCAATAGAATTGACGATCGCGTCTTTCATTGTGGAGGAATCGAACATCACCTTGAAAATTTGAGTCAGCACACCGCCGCTTTTTCCTTCCTCAGCAGGGTTTCCAGTGTCTGCATTTCCCGGAGGAGGAGCAGGCGTGGGGGCAGGAGGGGGCGGAGGCACAGGAGGCAGCTCGCCCGGATGGGCAGATACAACTGAGACAGAGATTGTTGAAATCCCCACCAGCAGTACAAGCGCAGCCGCAGAGTTGATCAAGCCTTTTCTGTTCATATTTTTCATGGAATAAAGATGCGGGTCACCAACTTGGAGTAAAGATTTCTATATTGGTTGGGACTAAATGGGTCACGTTGTTTATCACCAGGTTGAGAATGGGCAGCGTTGCCAGGAAGAGCACGAACATCACTATTCCCATGATGAAATCCCAGGTGTGACGGGAGGCCATTCCGGCGACGCCGATCTGTTGGGCCAGGTTGATGGCAAACCCGTTTTTCACTCCGCCCACCAGGACGATAATGAAGCTTAGCGTGTACATGAATTTTATTGCCAGTACACCCAGACTCTTGAAAGTGTTTTCAAGCACAGATAGGGCTTCGCCCGTGTCTCCTGGATCGCTGTTTCCCTGAGCGAATACGGTTGCCGGAAGGGACAGTGTCGCCAACAAAACGACAAAAAACAATATTAGTAAATATTTTCTATTGCGCATAGCCTACTCCTTTAACTAAAATACTGTTGCGATGATACTGTTGGCGACCACAACAGACATCATGGTTAGGATTCCTCCACCAATAAGTACAATGCCGTTGGAGATCGTGCTGGAAATACCAGAAGGGGAGCCGACAATAGAAGAAATATGGCCAGCCATTCCAGCGCCCATAGCGGAGACTGTGGTGAAAACCCCGACTCCGCCCAGAATTGTTGAGGCGAAGAATTTTGCCAGTTGTTCCCAGACACCAGTTAATACAGCTGAAGAAGAGGGGTCCACGTCAATTCCGGATCCAATCGTATACAAGGCGGCAGCAATGAGTTCTACGTTGGCCGATAGCGCCAGCAGGATAACCATTCCGATTCCCTGCTGAAGAGCGCGAGAATACCCCAGGCTGTCCCCGGTTCCTCGTGCTAGCTGAGCCCGGGAGAGATTGATAAGAAAACCAACTCCGAATGCGATCGAGATCCCTGTAGTGATCACCCTGGCCATCTCAGCGCTTTGCTCAAACAGAGCATCCACGCTGCCGCCTCCTCCATCAGCAAGAACAGGGGAGGGGATTAGCACTGTTATGGTTATGATCAGCAGAACTGGAATAAAATTTTTCACCGAACTCACCTTTAGGGCTGCTGAAGCAATGGCTGGGATTGATAGGTCAGGATCGGGATATGATCATGAATGGTCCCGTCAGGCCAACGGACCTTGTCTGTTTCAATTGTGGCTATAGAGACCCAGCCCGTATCGCCCTCACCTTGTTTGTCACCCCATTTGTAATCATAGACGGTTTCGGTAATGTAGTGGCCGGGCACATATAAGCCATTATTAGGCGCGAGACACTCGTAGGCTCCAGCGCTGTTAGGCCCGGGTCTGCAGACAATCCTCTCGTCAACCACAAACCTTTCCCATTCTTGATAATTGTCCCAGGATGCTTGGGCTTGAACCAGGTAGTGAGCGGATACCCCCAGGCGATAGGCCGGCTCGCCCCGGTAAGTGGATGGATCTTCTGCGTGATAGGACGACATACTGGTGATTACCACGAGAGACGTTTTGTCAATCCCGCCCAGGTAAGGAGCTATTTTTGGGTCATCTTTCTTAACGACTGGATAATATTTGCTATTTAGATCAGCGGCACTGGATACTTCTGGATCTGGCATTATTGGCAGTTTTTCTTCAATTCTTTTTGGTAAATCAACCATGCGCCATGTCGCCATTGCAGGGTCATAAGTAAATGTTCCGTTGAAATCCCAATTCGACACAACCTTGATTGGCACCAGGCGGACCTCTGTTTTATAACCAAAAAATCTGATCTGGTTATTGAAGGTAATATTGCCCTTTTCTATCGAGATGTTCCTCCCCGCTAGATCTACCCCTATGTTTAGGTAAAAAGGATCACCAACAAACGGATATTCCCTCCCCGCTCTCCATTCGCGAATAAGAACATTGATCGTGGCACCGACGCCGCCCCATCCACTGCACTCAAAAGTGGGAATCGAATGGGTCCCACCCCTGTCATACACACCATTTACGCAGGGGTTGTGCCTGATTTGATTCAATTTGTTATCACCAGCACCTGCGTTATTGCCGGCTCTTGCAGTAGAGGGCAGCGATCCGCATAAAAATACTAGAAGAACGATCAAGGCTGAAAATCGTAACTTAATGCTCATCTCAGATTACCTCTCGCTTGATATCCCTGTTGCAGCCCGGGCAGAGGAGACGATCGTTGTGGAATAGTTCAGCCCCCACTGGCTTCCAAACAAAGGGGCCGATCTTCCCGTAACTGTGACCCAGATCTGGTTTCCTTGTACTCGAACTTCGTTTAGCTCAAAATCAGCGTATTCAGGGGATGTTTCTATGTTTTTGCTGAAAATATCATTCGCTGTATATATTGCGCCACTCCTGTCCAGGACAAAGTTACCATTACTGGCTTCCTCTAGATCCAGTATACTGGCGGCAGATAGAGCAGAGGCGTCGGCCATCATGCGCGTCCGATTTCTCATTACCAGGTAGCGGACGCCGTCGACCAGTAGCGCCATGGCAGCAATAACTATGACCATGCTGACGATGAAGATCAAGCTTACCTGTCCTTTTTCCTTTTCCTGTTTTTTATTCATGATCAATCACCAAATCCATAAAGATGTATAGTTTTCTGACCGAAACTTGCTTCAATATTCATATACTTTGGTCTCAAAATGGCTAGTTTTGACTCTACCAGGACATCAGGATCGTAAGTTATTAAATAACCAAACCCTACTTCGTTCCAGTCATCATAAGTTACTGAACCAACGCAAGTTTTTTCTTCTAAGTTAACAAAACTTAAATATGGACTATCGACAGTTGGATAGCTTTCCCACAACCCCTCGGTGCTCCAGGTTTTTTTAGTTTCATTTACAACCAGCGAGAAAGCACTTTCGCCTCCTGGTTTCAAGTCGATGTCCATAATCTCCCACATGCAGTGGGAATAAGCAAATGCCTGGGCAGAGAGTTTTTGGTACAGCTGGTTGCCAATGATTGTTATCAGATACAGGGCCAGTAAAAGCACAGGCATGATGATCACAAACTCCAGTCCTGCTTGACCTTTCTGGTTAATATGGTTTTTCATAGTATTTCCTCCCTAGGGGACGAATTCCCAATCAGGCACAAGTACTCCCGAGGAAATATCAGCGTCCAGATCAAAACCAAGCGGGTTGAGCGGGATATTGAAAAATCCTTTAACGGAGAACACCTTGCCTGTTCTCCCAGCTTGATCTATGGTGCCGGTATATCCTGCCTTGAGCTCCCCGGGCACTCTACTTTGTTCAACCAACTCAAAACCAGAACCAGAACTGATAGCTTCCCTTGCAGCCCCTTCCAGGGCCAGAGCGCTTCCCATGGCATGCGTAAACCAGCCCAGGGCAGCTCCCAGAATTAGAAAGACAGCTCCAAACATCAGGGGGGCAATCAACGCGAACTCGAGAGCCGTCTGGCCCTTCTCGCCTTTTTTGTGTTTCATTATTTACTCTCGAATGATATTGTCAACATTGTCAGGTTTACCAGCCAGTTGCAGCCGCTCCGCCTTCCTGGAGTTTCTTGGCAATCATGCGCCCCACAACTACAAGCACAACCAGAATAAGTGCAGCCAGCGCTACATATTCCAGTCCGTCCTGGCCAGAGTTGCCATCGATAATTGTTCCTGCAAATATTTCTTTGAACATGTTTATCTCCTTGAGGACGAATCCTCGTATTAAACTAACCGATTTAACGGTAGCATATTTATTCTCGCGACCGGGTACAAAATGAGTACAAACCGGGTACAAAATGAGTACAAACCGGGCACAAAATGACCCAAAACCACATATTCACGTATTTCATTCCCCTGTTAGTCTCCAAAAGTTCCAGGATTCCAAGTCGGCACTGCGAGTAGAAAATAGCATAGATTCAGGATCAAAATCCAGGGATGGGAACATGAAATACAACCAGGATTTATAGTCTTCACCCCGGCAAGACCACCCCCGAATCATCCCCCAGGCCGGCACGCTGCTGATTGGAAAATAACCAGGGTATGAAAGTTGAAAATCAGAGCTACGTATTTTGCAGCTCGTTTCGGCATCAGCAATCGGAAGTTCCGCTTTAAACTTAATCATGATAAAGGAAGAATCGGGCGGAATGACAATAGCGCCGACTTTAGAGAAGAATAATTCGTTATTAAAATTGACCTTTTCTGTTGCCGGATAGTACTTATCCTCGGACGGCACATAGACCACGGGTTTGTTGGGCTTGCCGGGGACAACCTTAACTTCCTCGGGCGTGATTACATAGCCAGATATTGGAGCTCCAGCTTCGCCGAAAGACAGGATATCGCTGGCGATTCTGGGCTGGGGCTGTGAAACAGGGTATACCATTCCCGGCAAAAACGCTGCCATCTCGTGCTGGCTTCCTTCAATATTGGTTTCCCCGGCAATCTCTGCAGGTGCATAACGTTCTTGATCAGCAAGGTTCGACAGCAGATCGCGCTGGCAGCTGGTGATCCAGATGGGCCCCTCGCCTATGAACATGTAACCCGTGTTTTTTTCTGTGTGATCTCCGTACTCTTCTTCAATTTCCCCAATGGGTCCGTAAATCAACAATTTCTTGTCAATGATTCCAGCCATCCACCCGCTTACGCGTTGGGAATAGAGGACGGGCACATAATAACCTTTGTCTATTTCTTGGTAATATGGAAGTGTGAGGGTAGGTTCTTCGAGGAATAGTCCGGAACGCAGATCCACTATATATCCATCCAGGTTGAAGTAACTGAGCCACCAGGGAGTAACCCCCCCATGATCCTGCCGCTGTACAGCCAGACCCGGTATTTTATATTTGTAAATCTTACAAGGTCTTCTAAATACCTAAATAAATAGGGAGAAGACATGTTTCTCAGGCCGTATGGTTCCCCGATGTACTCTGTTTTCTTTATATCCAAACCTTCAATGATGAAGTTATTAGCCCATTCTCCAGCGCAAAGCATAGGCACGGTTCTAAATACTGCCTGCTCATCTTTTGGATTCTTGACGTCCAGGCAATTCACAAACTCACACATATTTGTGCTTGATTCGAAGTCGTAATAGAAAAAATCTTCAGCCCTCGCCAGGTAAAGGTCTTTTGTCCTGGAAGACGGATCCGTGTTTTCCTGTAACGGATGAATACATATCATCGCAATGTCTGGGAGGGAAGAACTTAATGTATTCCTGTTGGCGTTCCAGATAAAACTAGTTTCATCGATACCCGTGAATAAGAATCCCTCATATGGATTATCTGGTTGGGCAAAATCAACATCCACGCGCAGATTTCTGTCAGGGGGCGATTGCCAAGCCAAAAAAGTATCTTCGTGTTCAACAAACACATCGACGTACGCGCCCACCTCGCTCAACGTATATCCCCGCAGGTCTTCTTCAGAAAACCCTGCTGGTTCAACCTCAACCCTGGACATAAAACCGTAATAGCGGTACCCATCATCAGAACGAACGATTTTGGGATCGTGAAATACCGCAGATCCTTGAGCGGTTTTTTTCTCACCCTTTTCGTTTATAAAAGTCAGGGACACATCATCCAGGCGGATACCATCCTCTGGCACAGACTTCACGACAGAGTAAGTCCAGGTAGTGATTATTTCGATGTCATCCTGAGGCAGATATTTTTCAGCTTCGTAGGTTGCCTGTAAAACGAGGTCTACTGCATCCGGCGTTTCATTCCAAAGAGCTTCTGTTGTGGGGTCGGTTTCTACCAACAAGACCATGCAGCAAGAAGGCTCCTGGCACGCAGGATCGTCATAGCTATCTACAACAACACACTCGTCCTCTGGTTCGCCCGGGGGGGTGGGAGAAGGTCCCGGGGTAGGCGTGGGTGCTGGCGGACGAATATAGTGGATAGTGGTACCAGGTGCGAATTTCCAGTTCCTCGAGGTGCAGGCCCGGAGCCAGGCAGCTGATCCAGCCCTCCCGGACCTCGCCCGGTTCGAGCATCTCGTTGCTGTTGAAGTACCAGGGTTGGGGTGGGGCATAGGCCTTAGGATCATAAAGTCCGTCTTTTCCCACCGCGTCCCCGCCGTCAATTCCCTCTGGAAGCTTGTACGGAGATGTGCCGTCCGCGTATTCTGTTGCTGCGCACGGAAAATTCTCCACATCCTCCAATTCTAAAAATAAAGGTATGGTAAATAGAGCCGGCCTGTCTTTGTTATAACGGTGCCCGTGGAAATATCCATCATCGGGATCAATATTCTGAGCGAAAAGTAGGGGATCAGGGACCTGCTCGTCTTCTGGCGCCTGTACCCGGACATAGACGTTAATCGTTTTGGGAGAATAGCTTTTTAGTTCCGCTGATGCTGCAGCAGCTTCCGGTGAGGACCACTCGGCCGGCATATTAGTTGGCGCGATCACTCCGAAGTCCTCACTGTTGTAAGCAAATCTGGCCAGGGGCACATCCCTGGGATCCTCCAGCACATAAAGGACCTGCAGCGTAGCTCCGCTGGGATACTGATCAATGACCGGGTTGTAGGCCAGATCCTCATTGAGAGCAGGAAGGTCCTCCAGTGGGAGCTGTATCTCCGTATAAGGGCCTATGACAGGGCCGGAGCTTGCCCCTGCGCGATCATTAACGACCACCCCACTAAGCAGGAGGGGTAGTGTTAAAAAGACGAGTAGATACCGAGTTTTATTTACCATAATTTTTTATCCTAAACAGCACCCCGCTCAGGGCGAGAGCGAGCATAATTGCTGTTGTAATAAGACAAACTTTATTTACGATCATAATCCTCCGCCGAACTCGTTGAAACCCACTTTTCTAGTGAACTTATATTTGGTGCTGGCCTTGACTTCTCAAGGGCGGCATTGTATAATCTAGACAGTCTAGCTAGGAGGAAACCCGTGGTACAGCAATGGCAGTTATATGAGGCAAAGAATAAACTCAGCGAGTTGATCGACAAAGCACTTGCCCAAGGACCACAAGTGGTAACTCGTCGGGGGAAGGAAGTCGCAGTAGTTCTCTCTACAGAGGAATACAGACGTCTGAGAAAAACCGAGCCAAGCCTTGTGGACTTCTTCCGGAGTTCACCCCTGGCAGGGGTGGAGCTGGATCTTGGGCGGGATAAAACGCTCCCCAGAGATGTAGAGTTATGAATTACATCCTGGACACAAACGTAGTTTCTGAATTGATTGCGCAAGAACCTGATCGTCATGTCATCCAATGGGTAAATTCAATTGATCCTGCCAGCCTATTTCTCAGCGTCATCACTATTGGTGAAATTAAAAAGGGAATTGAGAAGCTTGCTGACTCAAAGCGCAAGGCGAGTTTGTTAACCTGGCTGGAACAGGATCTTTTGGTTCGTTTTAGGGACCAAATCTTACCGCTTGGTACCTCCGTTTTACTTACTTGGGGTAAATTAATTGCTGATCTTGAGAAGAAGGGAAAACCTATGCCAGCGATTGATTCTCTGCTGGCTGCTACGGCATTTGAAGCGGGGTATACCCTGGTTACCCGGAACACGTATGATTTTATTGCCTCAGAAATTCTCATTTATAATCCCTGGAATTCTCCTTCGCCATAATCAATAACGAATACTATTAATCACTTTACATTTTGTGTTCATGTGGGGTTATGTTCCCTGTAAGCTCAAGGACTGTAAAGTAATTTCTGGATTTTGTGACCCTTGGCAGCGTATTGATTCTTGAAAGGCCCTGCTAATTTCAAAATATAGGTTTTCCTCAGCTCCTTTTTTCACTGGTCTCCGTCCTTTCAACCATTGTTAAAAACAGCATGCGCGGTGAAAGAAACACGATCCTCGGGCTATTTTATTGCCCAGTTCTCGATCTGCAATCGAGGAACCTGCTTGAATTCTCTCTCGTTATTGGTAACCAGGATCGTTCCCATACTTACAGCCTGGGCTGCTATTAATGTGTTCAGGGGGTCGATGGGCTTGCCCTGGTTTTCCAGCAGGGCTCGAATAACGCCATACGCTTCAGCAGCCTGTGAATCAAAAGGAACAATTTCGAGAGGTAACAAAAATTGACTCAAGGCCTTCTCGTTCTGCTCTTTCTGCTTACTTTTCCCGACACCGTACCATAGCTCAGCTGCCGTGATTGACGAGATTCCAATCTCTCCCGGGTCGTGTTTTTGAAATTGCTCCAGTACTGGAGCTGGTTTCTGGCGGATCGTATAAATACAGATGTTTGTATCCAGTAAATATTTCATTGGAAAGGGTCTTTTCTCTCTTCTTGTTCCGGCTGATCTCTGCTTGCCAGGAAGTCCTCTGTAAACTGGTCCAGACTATCCTCTAGGAATTGCCAGGGATCAACCTGAGGCAGCAGAACCACCGCGTTCCCCAGTTGTTTGATATATACCTGCTCTCCATCGAATTGAAATTCCTTTGGCAGCCGTACGGCCTGACTTCCGCCGTTTTTGAATATTTTTGCAGTTTTCATTTTATCCTCCCGTAATCCCAAAAAATATATACACTATGTATATATTATCATTCCAGGGCACTCCGTCAAGGACTTTAAATTTTCGCAAAGGGTACAAGAGGGGAGGGATTCTAGAAAAAGCCGATGCTCATAAACAGGATGATCCCCCGCACTCCAACAATGATAATCAGCGAGGTCAGGACGACGGTTAGGGTGTTTACCGCGGTGGCTCAGATCTTCGCTTTCCCGATCTCCTGAGCGAAATACTGGTTCGAGTCCAATACCGCCCACCTTATTGGACCCATCTCGAACCTCATAGTGAGGAAGTAGAGCAGTTCCTGGCCATGCTCAGATTTGAGCAGAAAAGCGAGGTGAAAAGGCTCTCAAAAGTCCTCGAGTGAGGTTTGGATGGAGCTTTCTGCATATTCCGGTGAAAGAATCCACTGATTCCGAAAATAGTCGTCCACTCCGAAGAGTAAACAAGACCGCCCAAAGAAGGTCTATGAAACCGAAGACCACTCCCGTTTAGTGATTTATTTCCTAAAATCTTGTGTTGACCCAGCGTTAAAACAGATTATAATAGTATCAACTATGATACTGGGAGTATTATTGATGATACCAGGCGTGAATGATTTCAAATTGGAAGAAATCCTGGGAACAAAGGTTCCCTGGCGGTTGCTCCGCGTGCTTCTGGAGCGCCCTTACCTCAATTTCTCTCCCACGGTACTGGCCAAAGCCCTCCACACCTCGCGCGCCAGCGTGCTGCGAGTGCTCGAGAATCTTGGAGAGTATGCGCTGATTCGCAATTTGGACAGAGGTAGATACCAGGTAAACACGGAGCACGAGATGATCCAGCGGCTCTGGGCCCTGTTTATGCTGGAACGCAGGATGAATCTCCAACCAGCATTTAAAAACATCATTGAGATGTTCTTCAAAACGGTCGAAGAAAAGGTGGAGATATTCATTGTCTTCGGCTCTGTTTCCAGAGGGATTGCGACTGAAAGAAGCGATATCGATATCTGTGTCATTGGTGAGCCTATTAAAGAGCATCGATTCGACTTCCTCCCTCGTCGCTTTGAGGTGCACAACTATCAGCGACAGGACCTGAAGGATATGACAGATTTTGTTGTCCTTGACAGCTTACTACACGGCATCGTACTTAAGGGAGGAGATTTTGTTTATGACATTCTTAAAAATCTTCAGTCGTTCCCAAAAGAGTATTTGCTCTACCGATTGAACAAAGCCAAGCAATTCTACCAGCGGGCTGAGGAATTAGAGGGTGAAGCGCAAGACTATTACACTTCGCTGGCCAACGTGGCGGTGGGGGAGGTGGAAAGCGTCCTTCGCCAGGGGACCACTGTGAGTAAGTGGGAAATGGGGGATCATTCCAGAGAGGATATCCCGCCATTAGAAAAGGAACTAGCTCTAGAGGGAGATAGGGTATGGCTGAATTAGATATTGAAAGGGCTGAAGGTCTCCTGGAATCGGCCCGGGGTCCATTTGATCAAGGGGACTTGGCGGGGGTAGCGGGGCTGGCTTACCAGGCGTTTGAGTCGGCAATGATTGCGCTGACTGATGTTATTAACGGTACTGATTCAGGAGGCCATGCTGCCCGTCGGGTTCGGGCTAAGGATCTCCTGAGTTCCCACAGAGATAAGATAGATTTCCTTTGGGAGGTCCGCAACGTGGACTTCTACGGCAATCCACAGCTCAACCAACCTAAACGCAAATTGACGAACAAAGAAGTAAAGGAAGCGCTAGACACAGTTGGGATAATCTTAGAGGATATCAAACAAATGCTTACTTCCAAGAACACCAAAGGATATTGACCTGAAAATTAGGGCGCTTCGGATTTTTTATCCTCTTAGACAAAGCCCCCGCTTCTACCTTCCTGGACGAGTTCCACGATTTCACGCGGAGTGATGCCCAAATCCACCCCGCCCACAGCTAGGGGAAAGCCGCGACCTTTTTCGGGTTTGATAATGAAGGTTTGGACATCCCTGCGCCTAACATGGATCTCACCATCCTTAACCGCCTTACTCAGGAGAGAATAAAGTTTTCTCCTTGCCTCTAAAAAGGTATAGACTCTCATTGATTTTCCTTTCCAAAACTTGCCTTTGAAGTATACGACGCTATTGTGTAGTAATGTTGCAAAATATACGAAAGCATCGTATAAAACACACCATATAGAAGACATACTCTATCAGCATAATCCAGGGTGGGAAAGTTAGTGTAGCATTGTTTCTGTAAATTCACAAAAGAAGATAGGTCAGGTATCCTTTTAGTTGACCAAAACTAAACAAGGAGCTACCATGACCTATCAAACAAATTGTACATTACCAGAAGAAATATTGGAACAGATTGCTGCTGAAGGATTTGATGTGCTGCCGGAATTGATCCGTATCTTAATCAACGAGGCGATGCACCTGGAACGGGAGCGGCACCTGGGAGCTAGTTCTTATGAACGAACTCCAACACGGCAGGGTTATGCAAATGGCTACAAACCAAAGACGGTGAAGACCCGTGTAGGAGAGATCGGTTTTTCAATACCTCAGGTGCGAGAAGGAAACTTCTACCCGGATGCTTTGGAGAAAGGACTGCGTAGTGAGCGAGCTTTGACCCTGGCGCTGGCGGAAATGTATGTGCAGGGCGTTTCCACTCGGAGGGTAGCAGCAATCACCGAACAGCTATGCGGCACGGCTGTCAGCAGTTCACAGGTAAGCCGGGCCGCTGGTATGCTGGATGACGTGCTGGAAGCCTGGCGCAACCGTCCACTGAGTGAGGTCATCTACCTGTTTCTGGATGCCCGCTACGAGAAAGTGCGCCTGGATGGGCAGATCCGCGATGCGGCAATTCTGATCGCTGCAGGGGTCGGCACAGATGGGAAACGCCGTATTTTAGGTGTCTCAGTCTCTTTGAGCGAGGCACACTTGCATTGGCGAATGTTCCTGGAAAGCTTGATTGAGCGATGATTGAGCGGCGTGCAGTTGATCATCAGCGACGATCACGGCGGGTTACGCAAAGCACGCCAGGCGGTGTTTACCGGCATTCCCTGGCAAAGGTGTCAGTTTCATTTGCAGCAGAATGCCAGCCAGTATGTGCCGCGCAAGAAGATGCATATAGCTGTCGCAGCAGACATTCGAGCGATCTTTAATGCTCCTGACCGCGAGCAGGCCGAAGCCTATTTGCGGCAGACTGTTTTGAAATATTCAGACACAGCTTCTGCCCTGGCTGATTGGTTAGAGACTGCTATTCCAGATGGGCTGACGGTGTTCGATTTTCCGGAGGAGCATCAACGACGGATCCGGACCAGCAATATCTTGGAACGGGTCAGCCAGGAAATCAAGAGACGCACACGTGTGATACGCCTCTTTCCCAATGAGGCGTCATGCCTGCGATTGGTGAGTGCGGTACTGATGGAGATTAGTGAAAATTGGGAGACAGGTAGAATTTACTTGAATTTCAATTCGTGATGGACAATATCCGATGAAAAAGGACCTGGCCAATTTACAGAAAAGACGTTGCACAATCGTGGGAAAGTTAGATTGACATATCTTTAGCCGATAAAGTACGTCAACCTAACCACACCCCAAAGATTATTGCTGTTTATATTGCCCCCTAATAGAAGACTTAATGAAAACAGGAAATAGACTATGAGTGGAAATATGGTTTATCAACTCAAAATCACTCTGGACGAGATCCAGCCGCCTATTTGGCGCCGCATCCAGGTACCGGGAAATGTGTCACTGCTCCAGCTGCATTTTATTTTCCAGATTGCCATGGGATGGACCAACTCGCATTTGCACGAATTCCAAATTAGCGGCGAACCTTATGGGACTCCAGACGAAGACGGATGGCGTGAAGAGGAAATAAAAGAGGAGAAAGAGTATCAGCTGGAACAGGTCGTCCACGTCAGGGGGGGGCGCTTCAGCTATCTTTATGATTTCGGGGACAGCTGGAAACACACCATCGAGGTTGAAGAAATTCTTAACCCCTCAAAAAATCGTCATTATCCTGCATGTCTGGGTGGGGAGCGAGCCTGTCCGCCAGAAGACGTGGGAAGCACCTGGGGCTATGAGGAGTTTCTGGAAGTGATCAGCAGTCCAGAACACCCGGAACATGAAGATTATCTTGTCTGGGTTGGGGGTGCTTTTGATCCAGAAGGGTTTGATCACGAGAAGACAGACCTGGAATTGAATAATTATGAATACTCGGAAATGATGCGGGTTTTCCAGCGTCATTACTCCGGCGAAGTCGGCCCGGAACTCAAACTTTACCAGGGGATCTCCAGATGGCTTGAGGATCTCAGTCCCAAACAACGCAGCCAGCTCGATGAGCTGCCACTGCGCCGGGACACCGTCAGCATGCTCACGTATCTGCGCGATCACAGCGTCAAGGGAACCCAATCGACAGGCAACCTGCCCCTCAAGGCTATCCGGGAGATAGCACGCGACCTGGTCCATCCGCCTATTTTGGACAGGAAGATAGGAGAGCGGGTATATAAGCTGCGCACCGAATTCGATGTCTGGCCAATATATTTCATCCATATGCTCCTGGAAGTAGGAGGGCTGCTTGACGGTGTGCCGGGCAGGAAGCTGCGCCTCACACCCAAAGGGAAGCAGTTTTTGAATCAAGAGCCCCCCATCCAGGTTTTATTTTTGCTGGAAATCTGGTGGCATTTTACAAATTGGTTGATCGCCTATCCCATGAGAGGATTAGAGGAGCAGCTCCCGTATTACTTTGCAGATATAACTTTCGGTCTTCTGCTATCGCTGCCGGTGGGGAGACAGGTTCCTTATCAAGATTTCGCAGACCGACTAATAAAAAAAGGAGGATTGAATTGGGGCGCTCAAGATATGACCTCTGCCCGGAATTCGCTGCATACAAGCATCGAGCGGATTGTGATCGATATTTTGGAAGATTTTCAAGCCGTAGAAAAGCACGAGAAAGACACCCGCTCCGGGAGTTACAGACACAAGAAGCTGTATGCCTTCACCGTCACAAACCTGGGGAGAAGTTTGCTGAAAGTTCTGGGCGGGCTGCCGATCTAAATACTGCAGTTGATCTCAGTGCAGGGGAGCAGAACGATCAATGATCCGCTTCCTTTTGATTTACCAGGCAGCCTGGACGGTGAAAAGGAAGAGGGATCCAGTCCCTCCTCGGGACAAAGAACACCGGATGGATGGGCCAGGATTCTATTCTGCTTCAGCGGGGGAATTCTTTTTCAACCATTTTACAGCACCCGGGGTTCTCTGCCAGAGATAGCGGAAAGCACGGGCGTACCTGTCAGCTTCTTCTTCATCAGAGCTGAAGGCAGCTGAATAATGATCTTCTTGACTGCCCTGAATAGCGATGCAGTCAGGCACATAAGGATTTATTTCACAGGCTTTATCCAGTGCTCCTTTTGCTTTTTTTGTATTTCCTTGGCTCTGAAATTGGCGCAGCGCCTGGGCATAGAGCCAGGCTGGTGAGGAGTCGTCCTGGTAAGCCGCCAGCAGGTCATCAACCTCCTGGTATTGTGAGAGGTCCAGCAGCAGCGCCAACAGGCGAAAGCGAATTGATATAGGGTCTTTAGGAGCAAGGCGGAGTATATCCTGATAATGACCAACCGCTTCTGCTTGTTTACCCATTACCAGCAGGGTATTGGCCAGGCCGTCTTTCGCGTACAAGTAGGGCTCAATCTGATTCGTATACTGGCGAGATTCCTGATCTAAATCGTTCCCGGGATCATGATCCAGCCCCTGTTCTGCAGCTCTGACGGCCTGCTGGAAATACTTTAGCGCTCTGCCGTGGGTCTCAGCTGCGTCTTCTGCCAGAATTGTGTAAGCATCGGCACATTGACGAGAGAGGCCCAAGGCCTCATAGGCCAGGGTGATACGGTTGGCCCGGTTTGTTTCCTGCCAGGCTTGACGAATAAGGTCCCTGGCTTCATCCTGGGGTGATAACGGAAGGGAATCGGCGGATAATTCAGTGCCCCTTTCTTTTTTCCAGGAATCTGGAGACAGGGCAAATCTGTAATCTTGTTTACCTGGTTTATCCCTGGCGATTACCAACGTTTCCAGCGGCAGCTCTCCTGCCGGGAAGATGATTTCTACCTCAGTTTCACCGATAGAGGTGTAAACCCGGATGATTTCTCGGGAGGAGAGATATTCTCCTGCCGGATTCCTTTTTAAGGAAACGACAAATTTCGGAATCGCGCGGAAAGCGGCTTGATACCAAAGAAGTTGATCCCGATCGGGTCTGGAAACTCCCTCATCGGTCAGGGACAGCGGAAAAGGAAAAGCCTTGGGGCCAGCGACTTCCCACTGATGTTCTTTTTGGGCATCCAGGTCGGTAAATGGCAGCGCCCTAGTAGGGGAAAAGGTACAGGAGTGATATCCTCCAGGAGGAATGCTGTCATCACTGCTGGTGTCCTTGCGGAGAAGTTTCGATTGGAGAGCATCCCAATTCGTGAGATATATCATCCCCGGGAAATTTCCCCTGAGGCCTATTAAGGAAACAAAACAAGCTTCTCCCTGGGGGAGCAGGCGAACAGACAGCGGCTGCATAAGGGAGAGGTACGCCCAGGGAGTTGCCCGGTAGAAGCAAGCGGCTGCACTGAAAAAATCCCCCACCAGATCTGACGCTGCGCCTTCTTCGGAGAGCAGATCGGGTAGGGAGCTGCGAACTAACTGGTTTGAGAGTTCAAATTTGAGAAACTCAGCCAGTTCTTCATCGGGGGTATAAGAGATTTTGATACCGAGTTCTTCTACAGGAGCTGTGAGTGCCTGCAGCAGGGATTCGTCTTCAACATACAGCTCAGCTGGGCGGTAAGGGGAAGACTTCTCTGGTGAAAGAGGTTCCTTGATGGTTTCCTGGAGAAAGGCCAGGATTTGCTCTGGGGAGGGCTTACCTGGAGAGATCTCCAGGTTCTGAGCCCGATCCTCTTCGAGATTGAATAGAAGCATGGCATGTGGTAGAGAAGAGTCTTGGAGATCTTCTAGAGGGATTGCACACTGTATAAACAGGAACCAGGTTTCGTCTCGTTGAGGATAACTTGCAAGTATTTCAGACATTCAATTTCCTTTGATGATAGTTGATAATCAGGCTGCCGTATCCAGGCAGTTTCACGACAGCCATGTGGAACCCGTGATTCCTTTTGGCTAATTGACCTACTCCAACGGCTAAAGCCGTTGGAGTCTCGGGGTCAAACACAAAGACAGCGTGCAAAGATGCACGTCTTACATATTCTAACCCAACAGCCGACGCCCCGGCTGCAAGAATATTCAACGCTGCGTTCTGGTCGCGCGAACACGACCAGCCGCAACCAGGGCAATTGGACTGGGATCAACTTATTAACTATGCCCTTCGCGTACAATCCCAGGTGCTCGTCCAGCGTCTGGGATATTTGACCGATCTGCTTGATATACCACTGGCTCCCACAATGCGAGACCAGCTCCTGGGTGGTATTGGAAAAAGCACTCCTTATTT